>NZ_BPRD01000534.1 GCF_022179745.1 Methylorubrum podarium | reverse complement strand
GACCTGTTTGACGCTGCGCAGCGTCCGGCTGAAGACGTAGCCGCCTTCCGCGGCCGCGCCGGTCCACCCCTTCTCGATCTCGTCGGCGATCCGGTCGAGGCGCTTGGCGGTCCGGTCGGCCAGCACCTCGGCCTCGCCGGCATGCTCGGCCGCATCCTTGGCGAAGGCCCCGGCCAGAACCGCCTGCTCCACCACCGAGCGGTCGTAGCGCGTGTGGAGCCCGAGCAGGATGCCGCGGAAGGCGCGCGCCTCCTCGACCAGCGTCTTGAGCTGGGCGCCGCCGAACTCGGTGCCGGAGGCGAGCCGCAGCACGGCACCCTCGACGCCCTGGTCGATCAGGTAGTCCTCCAGCGCCCGCTCGTCCTTGAGGTAGAGGGCGCGCCGGCCGCGCTCGGCTTTGTAGAGCGGCGGCTGGGCGATGTAGAGGTGCCCGCGCTCGATGATCTCCGGCATCTGCCGGAAGAAAAAGGTCAGCAGCAGCGTGCGGATATGCGAGCCGTCCACGTCCGCATCGGTCATGATGATGATGCGGTGGTAGCGCAGCTTGTCCGGGTTGAAGCCCTCGCGGTCGGTCGAGGAGCGGCCGATGCCGGCGCCGAGCGCGGTGATCAGCGTGCCGATCTCGGCCGAGGACAGCATCCGGTCGGCGCGCACGCGCTCGACGTTGAGGATTTTTCCGCGCAAGGGCAGGACGGCCTGGAAGGTGCGGTCGCGGCCCTGCTTGGCCGAACCGCCGGCGGAATCGCCCTCCACCAGCAGGATCTCGCACTTCGACGGATCGCGCTCCTGACAGTCGGCGAGCTTGCCGGGCAGCGAGGCGATGTCGAGCGCGCCCTTGCGGGTGATGGTCTCGCGGGCCTTGCGTGCCGCCTCGCGGGCGGCCGCCGCCAGAACCACCTTGGCCATCACCGACCTGGCTTGGGCCGGGTTTTCCTCCAGCCAGGTCGAGAGACCCTCGTTGAGGATGTTCTCGACCGCCGGGCGGACCTCGGAGGAGACGAGCTTGTCCTTCGTCTGCGAGGAGAATTTCGGGTCCGGGACCTGGACGGAGATGACGGCGGTCAGGCCCTCGCGGCAATCGTCGCCGGTGAGCGAGACCTTCTCCTTCTTGGCGATCCCCGAGGACTCGGCGTAGCCGGTCATCTGGCGCGTCAGGGCGGCGCGGAAGCCCGCCATGTGGGTGCCGCCGTCGCGCTGCGGGATGTTGTTGGTGAACGGCAGGACCGTCTCGTTGAACGAGTCGTTCCACCAGAACGCCGCCTCGACGCGGATGCCATCGCGCTCGCCGAGCACGGTCACCGGCTTGGTCATGCCGTCGACGGGTTTGCGGGAGCGGTCGAGATAGCGCACGAACGCCTCGACGCCGCCCTCGTAGCAGAGCTCCTCCCGCCTGTGCTCGGCATGGCGCGCGTCGGTCAGCACGATGCGCACGCCCGAGTTCAGGAAGGCGAGCTCCCGCAGGCGCTTCTCCAGCGTCGCGAAGTCGAACTCCGTCATCGTGAAGGTTTCGGGGCTCGGCAGGAACGTCACCTCGGTGCCGCGGCGGTCGCCCGCCGGGCCGACGACCTCGAGCGGGGCCACCGCGTCGCCGTGATGGAACTCCATCCGGTGTTCCTTGCCGCCGCGCCAGATCCGCAGCTTCAAGCTCACCGACAGCGCGTTGACGACCGAGACGCCGACGCCGTGCAGGCCACCCGAGACCTTGTAGGAGTTCTGGTCGAACTTACCGCCGGCATGGAGCTGGGTCATGATGACCTCGGCGGCCGAGACCCCCTCCTCCTTGTGGATGTCGGTGGGAATGCCGCGGCCGTTGTCGGAGACCGTGCAGGAGCCGTCGGGGTTCAGCGTCACCGTCACGAGGTCGGCGTGGCCGGCAAGCGCCTCGTCGATGGCGTTGTCCACCACCTCGTAGATCATGTGGTGCAGGCCGGAGCCGTCGTCGGTATCGCCGATATACATGCCGGGCCGCTTGCGCACGGCATCCAGGCCCTTCAGCACGCGGATCGATTCCGCGCCGTAGCTGTCGGCGTGTTCGGTGTTGGGGGAGTCAGCCATGAAATTCCTCGGGCAGGCGGCTCGTGAGCCCTTTTTCGAGCCCGGACGGACCGGGCGTGCCTGCTATGTCCGTGCCCATCTCATATAGGCGTTCCCCTCTGATTTTGCATCGGTTTTCGCGTCGGGAAAGCGCCACCGCAACCCGTTTTCTGACGCGGTTCCGTTAATCCTCCGTTAGGCTCGCGCGCAAGGCGGCCGCGTCAGGATCCGACACCGTCCGAAGCGGCGCGCCCCGGCCCTTATCCCTGCAGAAACGGGTTCGTCGTCCGCTCCTGCCCGAGCGTCCCGGTCGGCCCGTGACCGGGAATGAAGGCGACGTCGTCGCCGAGCGGCAGGACCTTCTCCTTGATCATCCGGATCAGCTGCTCGTGGCTGCCGCCGGGCAGGTCGGTGCGGCCGATCGAGCCCTGGAACACCACGTCGCCGACGAGCGCGAAGCGGGCGTCGCGGCTCATGAACACGACGCTGCCGGGGGAATGGCCGGGAGCGTGCCAGATGTCGAAGGTGAGGCCGCCGACGCTGACGGTGTCGCCCTCGTCGAGCCAGCGGTCCGGCGTGACCGCGCGGGCGCCGTCGAGGCCGTAGCTCGCGCCCGTCTCGGGCAGGGAATCGAGCAGGAACCGGTCCGCCTCGTGCGGGCCCTCGACGGGGACTCCGAGCCGCTCCTTCAACTCCGCGGCGCCGCCGGCATGGTCGATATGGCCGTGGGTGAGCAGGATCTTCTCGACCTTGACGCCCTGCGAGCGGATCGCCGCCTCGATCCGATCGAGGTCGCCGCCGGGATCGACCACGGCGCCGGCCTTGGTCTCGTCGTCCCAGATCAGGGTGCAGTTCTGCTGGAACGGGGTAACCGGGATGATCGCGGCGCGGGGCGTGGCGGGCATGCGGACTCGTCGGATGGAGGATGTCGTGTGCGGTTCTAGACCGTCGGGCCGGGAAGCGCCAAGGCCCGCGCTGTCAGCCCTCGGCCGGGATGCGGCGCGGCCGGCCCGCCTCGTCGATGGCGACGAAGGTGAAGGTCGCCTCGGTCACCTTCTCGCGGACCTGCGTCTGGAAGCGCCGGGCCCAGGCTTCGAGGTGGATCTTCATCGAGGTGCGCCCGACATGGCCGATCCGGGTATAGACGCACAGCACGTCCCCGACCCGCACGGGCCGGATGAAGGTCATCGCATCGACGGCGACGGTCACGACCCGCCCCTGCGCCCGCTCGACCCCGGCGATGCCGCCGGCCTGATCCATCTGCGACAGCACCCAGCCGCCGAAGATGTCGCCGTTGGCGTTGGTGTCGGCCGGCATGGCGATGGTGCGCACCGTCAGATCGCCCACGGGACGCTCGTCGCCCCCATCGATCGCCTGCGTCATCGATCCCCCCGATTTTTGCCGATTCGACGGTGTCTCGGACGACAGCCAAGCACGGGCGCCGAACACGCGCCAGAGGCGGCGAGCGCTGCGTCAGGGCATCAGGCCGAGAAGCTCCAGCCCGGCGGCGAGGAAGATCGCCGCGGCGCAGACGTACAGCTCCAGCGGGACATCCTGCCAGGACAAGGTGCGAGGGGGCGCAATCGCGCGCCGCTGCCGCGTCACGAGATCGATCATGGGGCGTCCTCCGGAGGGGCCCGTCTGACGCGGACCCGCTCGCTCGGCTGTCATACTACATCCGCCGAGGGCGTTTCGGAAAGCGGCCGACCCTGCGGCCGGGACCGCACCGCGCGAACACGAAAAAGCCCGGGGCGACGACGCTCCGGGCTTCTCGGATGACCGCGCGCTCAGGAGACCCTTGCGGCTCCCGAGGGTTCAGGCCGGATCAGTAGTAGAAGCGGCGCGGGCCGTAGAAGCGACGCGGGCCGTAGAACGGACGGCGGTAGTACGGGCGACGGTAGAACGGGCGCGGGCCGTAGAAGCGGCGACCGTAGTAGGGGCGCGGACCCCAGCCACGACGGTAGTAGTACTGCGCCTTCTCGACGGTCGCGGGCGCGGTCTCCGTGACCAGCGCGGCCGACGGACCGACCGGGGCGGCCGACGCACCCTGCGGGGCGACCGCGGCGAGGCCCAGGACCATCAACGCGGCGATGAGGAGTTTCTTGAGCAAGTGGGCATTCCCTCTGCGGCAATCGCGAACGGTCACGCCGTAGCCGGCGTGCCGCGGGAGCGGAAACGCGCGAGGGTCCGAAACGGTTGCGCGGGAAAATGCGGCCTCGCCCTCGGGCCGGCCCGCCTCAGGCGATCTTCGTCGTCATGTCGACGATGGAGGCCTCGCCGCTGTTCTTCACCAGCGCGATGCCGCGCTCGCAGTCTTCGCGGCGCATGTAGCCCTCGCTGGAATCGGCGATCACGTTGCCGTTCTGGACGCGCAGGCGCCAGCGCCACTGCCCGCCCGCGTCGCGATAGAGTTCGTAGCGCATCCCGCCTGTCTCCTGCCGGGCCGCGCTTCGAACGAGCACGGCGCGGGATAGAACGCATCCCGCGCCGAAAGGATCGCTTCGGATCGCGTCGAAGCCCGCTGCGATCAGGAGCGCGGGGCGCGGTCGAGCCAGCCGATCGCCCGGCCGCCCTCGCCGCCGGAGCGCGCGGGGCGTCCGTCACGGCGCGCGTCGTTCGGACGGCCGCCCTGGGGACGCGCGCCCTGCGGACGGCCCTCGCCGGCCCGCTCGGGGCGGCGCTGATCCTGACGCTGACCGTCGGGGCGCGGCGCGCCGGTCCGCTGGTCCTGACGGTGGCCCGGCTGGCCGCCGGGACGTCCGCCGCGGGCCTCGTGGCCGCGCGGCTCGCCGCGCTGCTCCTGGCCGCGACCGCCGCCCGGCCGTCCCTGGCGATGGCCGGGGCGACCCTGCGGCTGGCGCGGCGGACGGCGCGCCTCCTCGGCGGCGGTGTCCTGCGCCTCCTGGCGGCTCGGCGGCACGAAGCCCTCCGGGAAGCCGGCGACCGGCACCTTCTGGCGGGTGGTGCGCTCGATGTCGCGGAGGTAGGCGCGCTCCTCGTCGTTGCAGAACGAGATCGCCTGACCTTCCGCACCCGCGCGGGCCGTGCGGCCGATGCGGTGGACGTAGCTCTCCGGCACGTTCGGCAGGTCGTAGTTCACGACGTGGGTGACACCCTCGACGTCGATGCCGCGGGCGGCGATGTCGGTGGCCACCAGCACCCGGCAGGAGCCGTCGCGGAAGGCGGCGAGCGCCCGCTCGCGCTGCGGCTGGCTCTTGTTGCCGTGGATCGCCGCGCCGACGATGCCGGCCTTGTCGAGGCCGCGCACGACCCGGTCCGCGCCGTGCTTGGTGCGGGTGAAGACGAGCACGCGCTCGATCTTCGGATCGCGCAGGATGTGGTTGAGCAGGGCCTGCTTGGCGCCGGTGTGGCAGAAGATGACCTGCTGATCGACGCGCTCGGCGGTCGTCGCCACCGGCGTGACCGCCACCTGAACCGGGTTGGTGAGGTACTGGTCGGCGAGGCCCGCGATGTTCTTCGGCATGGTGGCCGAGAAGAACAGGCTCTGGCGGCGCGCCGGCAGCATCTTCACGATCCGCTTGAGCGCGTGGATGAAGCCGAGGTCGAGCATCTGGTCGGCCTCGTCGAGGACGAGGATCTCGACGCCCTCCAGCGTCAGCGCCCGGCGGTCGACGAGGTCGATGAGCCGGCCCGGCGTGGCGACGAGGATGTCGACGCCCGGCGCGATCGCCCGCTCCTGGCGGTTGATGTTCACGCCGCCGAACACGACGGTGTTGGTGTAGGGCAGGTGCCGGCCGTAATCCGAGAAGCTGTCGGCGATCTGGCTGGCCAGTTCGCGGGTCGGCGAGAGCACGAGCACGCGGCAGCCGCGGCGCGGCGCGCGGCGGTTGTCGAGCGAGAGGCGGTGCAGGATCGGCAGGGCGAAGGCGGCGGTCTTGCCGGTGCCGGTCTGGGCGATGCCGCAGAGGTCACGGCCCTCCATCGCCGGCGGAACCGCCTGCGACTGGATCGGGGTCGGCGTGACGTAACCGGCCTCCTCCAGCGCGCGGAGCACGGGCTGAGCGAGGCCGAAATCGGTGAATTGGGTCAAGTTGGTACTTTCAAGGCAGCGGAACCCGCGATCCGGCGTCACGCGCTCGGAGAAATAGTGAGGTCCGTCGGTCCGGGAGGCTGCCCGCGTGATGGGGCGGCCTGGGGTGCATGCACGTTGAAGAGAGGGGCCGGGGCGCGACCTCAAAAAGGCGCGAACCGTCACGCAGCCCCCTCAAGCGACCCCGTATGGCCGCTGACGCTGCAGGTGCGATATGCGACGTTGCACCTGCGAAGTCAATGCGCAGGTTGCGCATCGGGTCGCGTTCTCCGGATCGGTCAAGAGCCGCGCACGCGCCCGCGGTGACGGCGCTCGAAGTTCGGCCTCCCGGGCGCGGCTTCGCGGACCGGTTTCCCAACCGCGCCGGATAACAGCACGGCGAGAACAAGCCGCTGCCCCCGCGCCTTCGCGATGCAAGAACAGCGGCAATACGATCAAATATCAACAAATACTGTTTGGTCTTAATCTATTATAATAACACACATTAAAGTAACGCTTTCGTGATCCCGGAAAATCAGCACAGCTTGGGAACATGATCAATCTCGTCTCGGATGCCAGATCGGCTGTTTGACAGCCGTTCGGGCAGGAGATGTGCAATGGCGACGATTTCGGGAACGAACGGAGACAATGTTCTTACCGGGACGGCGGATGACGACATCATTCTCGGCCTTCTCGGGAACGACGTCATTACCGATCCGGGCGGCTTCAACCGGATCGATGGTCAGGACGGAAACGACACCATCACCGGCGGCAGCGGCCTCGATTACATCGCCGGTGGGGGTGGAAACGATTCGATCTTCGGCGGGAACGGCTTCGATCAGATCATCGGCGAGGCCGGCAACGACACGATCTACGGCCAGGACGGGGACGATTACGCTGCCGGCAATCCCGGCGAGGATACCCTCTACGGCGGGCTCGGAAACGACTTCCTGGTCGGCGAGGCCGGCGTCGACCTCGTCGTCGGCGATGAAGGAAACGACTTCCTCGCCGGCGGCGACGACAACGATACCGTCCGCGGCGGTGATGGCGACGACCTCGTCGACGGCGACCTCGGCGATGACACGCTGTTCGGCGATGCGGGCAACGACACCGTCTTCGGCGATTTCGGCGCTGACCGGATGTCGGGCGGATTGGGGGCCAACATCCTCGACGGCGCGTCCGGCATCGACACCGCGGTTTTCGCCTTCAACTTCTCCGATGCCATCGTCTCGTCCGCCGGGACCCTGTCGGTGATCGCCGGCCCAGGCTCGACGGATACCGTCAAGAATACGGAGGTCTTCGAATTTGCCGACCGCTCGATCGTGCAGAGCGACGGCAACGCGCTCGTGGACGACCTGTTCTACCTGAGCCAGTACAAGGACGTCTTCAACAACGGCAACGACGCCGAGCAGCACTTCCGTGACTTCGGCTGGAGGGAAGGCCGCAACCCGAACGCGTTCTTCGACACGAAGGGGTACCTCGCGGCCTATGCGGATGTGGCGGCCGCCGGCATTAACCCCCTCGAGCACTACCTGACCTACGGCTGGAAGGAGGGGCGCGATCCCTCGGCGCAGTTCGACACCAAACAATACCTGGCGGCGTACGGGGATGTCGCGGCGGCCGGCCTCAATCCGCTGCAGCACTACCTCGAATACGGCGCCGCCGAGGGACGCTCGACCTTCGGCGACGGCACCTTCGCCTGACGGCATCGACGCCGCCTGACACGGGGCGATCCGGCGGGGCGCCGCCGGATCGTCGCCGAGACGACGCACCCGGCGCGCCGCGGTCCGACTGCCCGCGTTCACCCCTCGTCGAACCGACTCATCCGGAACACTTCGACGCCCGCGCCGTCGATCACCCGGACCGCCTCGGCGGCGGTGCCGCTGCGCTGCGGCACCCGGGCGCGGGCGAAGAGCCGCCGCGCGCGCTCCTCGGCGCCCTCCTGGCTCGACGTCCGCACGGAGATCCGCTGCTGAACGTCCCCCGGGGCGCCGGCCTCCTCGGGGCCGAGCACTTCGATGTGATAGGTCTCGCGCACGTCGTTCCGTATCCTCGCCTCGCCGGATGGGGCTTACCCGAAGATCGGGCTGCCCGCAGGCCGGCGAAAGGGTTTCGAACAAACGGGACCCGGTGACGCGGCGGTTTCCGATCCCCGGCCTTGCCGAATTCCCGCCAATGCCGGATGTGGTGTCTTCCCCCGCGGGTCCGCGCAGGCGAGAACATCCATGACCACATCGCCCTTCGTCACGGTGGACTGGCTGCACCAGCGCCTCGCCGCGCCGGACATCGTCGTGCTCGACGCCTCCTGGTACCTGCCGGCGCAGGGGCGCGACGCGGAGGCCGAGTACCGCGCCGCCCACATCCCCGGCGCGATTCGCTTCGACCTCGACGCGATGAGCGACACCGACTCCCCCCTCCCCCACATGCTGCCGCGGCCCGAGGTGTTCTCCTCGAAGATGCGCGCCCTCGGCGTCGGCGACGGGGCGCAGGTCGTCGTCTACGACGGGATGGGGCTGTTCTCGGCCCCGCGCGTCCGCTGGATGCTCCGGACCTTCGGCATGCGCGAAGTGAAGATCCTCGAAGGCGGCCTGCCCGCCTGGGTCGCGGCGGGCTACCCGACCGAGGACGGCGAGGGCCGTCCGCGCGACCGGCGCCACTTCACCGCGCGGCTCGACAACGGCGCCGTGGCGGATGCGGGCGACATCGCCCGGGCGCTCGCCAACGGCTCGGCCCAGGTGGTCGATGCCCGCTCCGGTCCGCGCTTCCGCGGCGAGGAGGCGGAGCCGCGCCCCGGCGTCCGCCCCGGCCACATGCCCGGCGCGCGGAACCTGCACTACGCCGCGCTCCAGGCGAATGGCCGCCTGCGGGACGAGGCGTCCCTTCGCGCGGCGATCGCCGAGGCCGGGGTCGACCTCGATCGCCCCGTCATCACCACCTGCGGCTCGGGCGTCACCGCCGCCATCGTCGCGCTGGCGCTCGAGACCTTGGGCAAGGAGCCGCGGGCGCTCTACGACGGCTCGTGGTCGGAATGGGGCGCCGATCCCGCCCGCCCGGTCGAGACCGGTCCCGCCTGAGGGCCGGACCGCTCCCGCCTCCCATCCGTGCATTGCGGGGATGCCGGCCGGCGGGAGGACGACACAGCGTTAAAGGGCGGTTAAGAGGAAGCGCATAAGCTTGGCCGGAGCCGGCCTCCGGACGGCCGCTGCGCGGCATCCGCGCGGCGACCCGTGCGGCCCATCTCGAAGGCTCGGAGGATACGGCTTGGGCAGGGGCCCCGAACGCTGGCAGCTCTACCGCCTGCTCGGCCACGAGATCGTGCGCGCGGTCCGCGAGCGGACGGCGCGGCTCACGGCGCGGCCCGAGATCCTCACCCGCGCGCGGGTGACCGGCCTCGTCATCGCGCCGCACGACCTGCGCACCAGCGACGCCTCGCTCGCCGACGACATCTATTCCGGCCTGTTCGTCTTCGCGGGCCGCTCGCTGGTGGTGAGCGGGCGCTCCCCGTTCGATTACGATCCCCCCTCTCCCGAATGGGCGGACGCGCTCTACGGCTTCGGCTGGCTGCGCCACCTCCGCGCCGCCGACACGGCGCTCGCCCGCGCCAACGCCCGCGCCTTCGTCTCGGACTTCATGAGCGGGCGCGGCGAGGCCGTCCGCGCCAGCCCCGTGCCGGTGGCCTCCCGGCGGCTGATCTCGTTCCTGTGCCAGTCGCCGCTGGTGCTGGAGGGCGCCGACCACGCCTTCTACCAAGCCTTCCTCAAGGCCGTCGGCAAGGGCGCGCGGGAGCTGGAACGCTCGCTGCGCCGCTCGGCGCCGCCGCAATCGCGCCTGCTCGCCGCGGTGGCGCTGACCTACGCGGGCCTCTGTTGCGAGGGCATCGAGCCGATCCTGCGCCGGGCGACCCGGATCCTCGTGCGCGAACTCGACACGCAGATCCTGCCCGACGGCGGCCACCGCTCCCGCGATCCGCGCTTCGCGATGGAGCTGCTGCTCGACCTGCTGCCGCTTCGCCAGAGCTTCCTCAGCCGCAGCGTCGATCCCCCCGAGGCGCTCCTGCGCGCGGTCGACCGGATGCTGCCGGCCCTGCGCCTTCTTCGCCACGGCGACGCCTCGCTCAGCCACTTCAACGGCATGGGCGTGACGGCGGCCGACCATCTCGCCACGCTGCTGGTCTACGACGGGTCCGGCACCGACACGCTGATGTACGCGTCGCATTCCGGCTACGCCCGGCTGGAACTGGGCCGGGTCGTCATGGTCTGCGACGTCGGCGCGCCGCCGCCGATGGACCAGTCGCGCGAGGCCGGCGCCGGGTGCCTCTCCTTCGAGCTGACGAGCGGGGCGCAGCGCATCGTCGTCAATTGCGGAGCTCCCGCGAGCGGCGGCGAGCTGCGCCGGGCGGCGCGCAGCACCGCCGCGCACTCGACGGCGACGGTGGCCGACACCTCCTCCTGCCGCTTCCTCGACCAGCCGGAAGACTGGTGGATCGGCCGCCTCGCCGCGCGCTGGCTGCTGGCGCGCCGCGGCCCGGTCGTGCTGCGCGGCCCCGGCCCCGTCGCG
>NZ_BPRD01000533.1 GCF_022179745.1 Methylorubrum podarium | reverse complement strand
GATGGTCGCGATCAGGCCGTCGTGCTTGAAGGACTTGGATTCGAGGTACTGCTCCGCGAGCCGGGCAATGTCGGCACGCGTGAGCGACCGGTTGAAGCGGACAAGCGTGAACAAGGTCTCCGTCCCATCCCACAAGCGTTGCGCCATCCGTCGGGCCTCGCCCGGCGTGGCCTGCCCGAGCGAGCGCAGGATCTCACGCTGGCCGAACCGCTGGCGCAGATCGTGGGGGATGATACGGCGAAAAAAGACCGTTTGTCGGCGGCGGCGGAGGTGGGTGCGAGGCAAGGCAGGAATCCCTGCCGTCCAGACAAGTGGACCTCCCGAGTGGACCTGGACGGAGCGGTCGGCCCGGGCGGGTCCGAAAACAGCCGGAGAATCAACGGTCGGCTGAGAATCTTGAGCCTTTGGCTGGGGCGCCAGGATTCTCACCCAGCACGACCTCAGCAGGAAGCATCAGCTAAATTATTGCAATTGCAGGCGCTTTAGCTTCGTGCGCACACGCAGTGGATACGATCTTGCGCTCATTGCCAAGAGTGCCCTCTGGCCATCCACAAGCGGCTGAATAGCATCGCCTTCTTGCTCACTCAGGTCGCTTTGAAGCATGTCGAAGGTCGACAAGGCGCCACTTCCGGACCTTCTGCCATAACCGTGGGAATGGCCG
The DNA here is from genome assembly GCF_022179745.1 of Methylorubrum podarium. GTDB lineage: Bacteria > Pseudomonadota > Alphaproteobacteria > Rhizobiales > Beijerinckiaceae > Methylobacterium > Methylobacterium podarium. Next base: position 1,287 of record NZ_BPRD01000533.1, on the reverse strand, counting down.
CTCTTTGCTCGCAATCGGCCTCTGCTCGAAATGGTCGGACCGGGATACGCGCGCAAAGCCGCTAGATGTTCTCGAGCCTAGATTCGGTCATGGTTCACCCCTGGGTTCGTTCTTGGCTTAAGGGACCGCAACCGCACCGAAGCGGATCAACGCTAGTTGGCTCGCCACGTAAGCGCATGCCGCCTTTCCGGAGTCGCGCCGACCGGTCACCTGAGCGGTTAATCCGGTACGAGCGGCACCAGCACGCCGGTCCCGACCTCCACGGGGTCGCCCAACAGGCGTCGCGCTGAAGCAAGCTTCTGAAGCGTCTGCCGGTCGCTGCCCCCCAGTCTCGCCTCCTCCTCAAGGCGGCGCAGGCGTTCGACCATCTGGCCGACCGCCGCATCAGGGGCGTGGGCGTCCCCGGCCAACGCCTGGACCAGCGCCGCCATCTCATCGTCGAGCTTCTTTGTCATTCGCCTCGCTCGGTTTGGGTTTGTTGCCTGTAGGCCGGCAACGGGAGCGGCACCGTCAATCGACAGCGCAACGGGTATGAACAGACGCGTGTCCGGCGTCGGCAGTGGCCGGGTCGGGGCCGGCCACGCAGGCCTCATCGATCCAGATCACCCCGCGGACACCGTCGCCGAGGCACCCTCGAAACGCGGAACGAATAGGACTCTGACGAAAATCGGCACCTGCTCGCCGTCGACGCCGTGGGCGGTCTCGCGGGCTTTTAAGACTCGATGCCACGGGGCGCCGCCTTAGAATCCGAAGCCCACCTCCCGGCTGTTGCCGCGCTGCAGGTTGTGGAGCCGCGAAAGCGCGAGGAGTGGGAAGAACAGCCGGTAGCCGTGGTACTTGAGGTAGAACACGCGTGGGAAGCCGACCGCGTTGTAGGCCCGCTCCGGCCACTCGCCGTCCTCGCCCTGCGTGCGCTGCAGGTAGGACGCCCCGCGCAGGACGGCCGGGTGGTCGGCGAGGCCGACCGCCATCAGGCCGAGCATCGCCCAGGCCGTCTGCGAGGGCAGGCTCTCGGCGTTCTCGACGTAATGCCCGACGTCGTAGCTGCGCTCGTCCTCGCTCCAGCCACCGTCCGCGCGCTGGATCGAGACCAGCCAGTCCACGGCCCGGCGCACCATCGGGTCATCGTGCGGCACGCCCGCCGCGTTGAGCGCGCACAGCACCGACCAGGTGCCGTAGACGTAGTTGGTGCCCCAGCGCCCGAACCAGCTTCCGTCCCGCTCCTGCTCGGCCCGGAGATAGGCCAGCGCCCGCTCGATCACGGGTCGGTCCTCCTCGCGGCCGAGC
>NZ_BPRD01000532.1 GCF_022179745.1 Methylorubrum podarium | reverse complement strand
CGTCGGCGAGCGCCGCCGCCTGCGGGATACGGGTTTCGAGCAGGTGGAAGCCGGCATCCTCGGCCCTCGCCTCCGCCTGGAGCCGGGCCAGGGTCCGCTGGTGCTGGCGCACCTGGGCCTGGAAGCGGGTGACGAGAACGTGCGGCGCGCTCCTCGGCACGATGTGGCTCGCCTGCCGGTTCGAACGCCGCCAGATCGTCTCGACGAAGGCGTTCAGACCGTAGGTCGAGAGGAAGTCGGGGATCGAGGTGACGAGGACGAGGTCGGCGGCCCGCACGGCCACCTCGGTCATCGGCGAGATGCCCGGCGCGCAATCGAAGAAGATGTAGTCGTACTTCTCGGCCAGCGGGGCGAAATCCTCCTGGAAGATCGACCACAGCTTCTCGTCGATGGCGTGCATCGAGAATTTCCGCTCGGTCAGTTCGTACAGGATCTCCCGCTCCACGAGCCGCAGATGCGGGCCGGACGGCAGCAGCGAGAGCGAGAGCGGGGCGTTCTTGTGGATGGTCAGGCTGACGCCGGGCTGGATGCGGGCGGAGAGGTCCGGCTTGTGCCGGGTGATGAGCTTGAGGGCGAGATAGGCTTCGAGCGTGCGCCCGCGGACGATCATCTCGCCGAGCAGCTCGTCGCCCGCGAGGCAGACCGACACGCTCGCCTGCGGATCGAGATCGATCACCAGCACCCGCGCCCCGTCGGCGGCCAGCGCCTCGGCGAGCATGACCACGGTGGTGGTCTTGCCGACCCCGCCCTTCATGTTCGCCACCGCGATCAGCTTGCCGCCCACCGACATCCCCCCGGAATCCATTCCCGCGTCCGGCCTCGCTCCACCGCCGGGCCGAGCCGTTGGACGGCACTCTAGCGCATCGAACGTTGCCGTGAGCTGACAACGCCTTTCGGTAGAGCGCCGACTGTCATTCGGCCGGCGCCCTCGTCGATCCGCGATCGTCGCCGGACGGATACGCCTTCGTGATCGCGGCGACGGGCGGACGACGGCGCGGATAATCCTATCTTGCGAAGCGCACACGACATCCGCCGCCCCGGCGGTTCGCCCATCCGATCCGAGGTTTCGCGCTGTGACCTTCCCGACCACCACGGCCTTCTACGCGGCGATCCTGGGCCTGATCTATGCCGGCCTGTCCGGCTGGGTGATCGGCGGTCGCGTCACCGGCCATGTCCTGTTCGGCGACGGCGGGCAGGATGCTCTCCAGCGCCGCATCCGCACGCACGCCAACTTCCAGGAATACGTGCCGCTGACCCTGCTGCTGATCGCGCTCTACGAGGCGGGCGGCGGCGCCCATGCCTGGGTCCAGGGCCTGCTGATCGTGCTGGTGATCGCGCGCATCCTGCACCCGATCGGGATGTTCGCGCCGCCGAACTCGCCGCGTCAGTTCGCCTGCCGCGGCGGCGGCATCATCGCGACGATCGCCGTCATGACGGTCGCCGCGATTCTGCTGCTGTTGCGCGCCGGCTGACCAACTGGCCTCACGGCGCGGCGGCGATCCGCGGCGCCGTCGTCCCGCTGAGCGTCGGCATTCCGCCGCGTTCGAGGGTCGCCACGGACAAGGGCTGGCCGCGCCCGCGCAGGGAATGGGTTCCGAGCGGCCGCGCGACGACACCCTCGGGCAGGCGCGGCAGCCGCTTCAGCAGATCCTCGGAGATCAGCGTGTCGACGCCGAGCGGGCGGCACAGGGCCTCGACCCGGGCGACCACGTTTACCGCGTCGCCGAAATAGGCGATCTTGTGCCGGTCCACGCCGACTTCGGCCGTGATCACCCGGCCGCCATGCAGGCCCGCCCGCAGCCGCGGAACGGTGCCGAAGCGCGCCTCCCACGCCTCGGCCTCCGCCTCGATCCGCTCGCGCACGGCGAACAGGCACTCGACGCAGCGCGCGTCCTTCAGCCCGCGGGCCATCGGCCAGGTGATCATGGCGAGGTCGCCGATATAGTCGTCGGTCGAGCCGTAGAACCGGCGAACCGGCTCCGCGAGGGTGGCGAAGACGGCGCTGAGATATTCCTGCGCCCGCAGGTCGCCGTGCGTCTCGGCGAAGGCGGTGGAGCCTACGACGTCGAGGAACAGGAAGATGCGCTCCTCCTCCACCGGACGGTGGTAGCGCCCGACGAGGAAGTTGATGAAGACCTCGCCGCCGATCAGGTCGCG
>NZ_BPRD01000531.1 GCF_022179745.1 Methylorubrum podarium | reverse complement strand
CGGGCGGCTCGTCGGCGAGATGCTCAAGCGCCACGCCATTCCCTATATCGGGCTCGATTCCGATCCCGCCCGCGTCGCCGAGCAGCGCCGGCTCGGCAGCCCGGTCTATTTCGGCGATTCCGCCAACACCGAGATGCTGCGCCGCTGCGACATCGCCACGGCCCGCGCCCTCGTGGTGACCCTCGACAATCCCCGCGCGGTGGAGGCGGTGGTCCAGGCCGCCCGCGCCGAGCGGCCCGACCTCACCATCGTCGCCCGCGCCCGCGACGCACGCCACGCCACGCAGCTCTACGAGATGGGCGTCGACGACGCGGTGCCGGAGACGATCGAGGCCTCGCTCCAGCTCTCGGAGGCGGTGCTGGTCGATGTCGGCGTGCCGATGGGCCACGTCATCGCCTCGATCCACGAGCGGCGCGACGAGTTCCGCACCATGCTGAAGCGGAAGGAGGCGGAGACCCGGCCGGCCTTCCGCGCCCGCCGCACCGTCGGCAAAGGGAGAGAGCCTGCGCCCGAGGCCAAACCCGCCGAGCCGCCGGCTGAGAAACGGCCGTTGGGCAAGAGCGCCTGACGGAGCGCCCGCCGAGGCGCCGCGATCAGGTCGGTGACGGGTCCGGCGCGGACCGGCCTACACGGTCCGGGCCTGAAAGAGCGCCAGTCCGAACCCGATGAACACGGTGCCGCTGATCCGATTGAACAGGCGCTTCCAGCGCGGGCGCCGGATGTGGCGCGCCAGCGAATGGCCGCCGAAGGCGTAGACGGCGTACCAGCCCAGTTCGATCACTCCGAAGGTTGCCAGCAGGATCCCGAATTGCGGAGCCTGCGGCGCGGCATTGTCGACGAACTGCGGCAGGAACGCCGTCGCGAACAGCAGCAGCTTAGGGTTCGTGATGCCGATCAGGAAGCCGTCCCGGTACAGCTTCCAGAGGGGAAGCGGGTTCGCCCGGTCAGGCGCGCCTTCGGCGAGGTCGAGGGGCGCCGGGTCCTCGCGCCAGGCTTTCACGCCGAGATAGACGAGATAGGCGATGCCGAGATAGCGCAGGACTTCGAACACGGCGGGAAGTGCCGTCAGGACGGCCGCCAGACCGATCGCCGAGAGCAGCAGGGCGAGAAGGATCGCCGACAGGCAGCCGAGCATCGTCGGTATCGAGCGACGAAAGCCGACATCCGTGCTCCGCTTCATGACGTGGAGCATGTTCGGCCCCGGGGTCCCGGAGAGCACGAAGACGGCGACGACGAAGAGCCACCACGTTTGCAAGGTCATCCGGCGGCACCTCGTTGCGGCTGCAGGCCGTGTTTTGGGGGCCTGGCCACCGCACGCGTCTTAACGGCGGGCCAGAAGGACGCCAACGGCCCGGTGATCGCGTCCCAATCGGATCGCCGTCGCGTCAGACCGGTCGGGTTCGGGCCTCAAGCCTCGGCCTGCCCAGGCAGCGCGGCGACCAGCGCGCGAAACCGGTCGCCGCGGACCTCGAAGTTCGGGAACTGGTCGTAGGAGGCGCAGGCCGGCGACAGCAGCACGACGGGGGATTCCGTGCCGGCCGCGCCGGCGGCCTGGGCCGCCGCCTCGGTCGCGGCCTCCAGCGTGCCGCAGCGGGTGAAGGGCACGCGTCCCTCCAGGGTCGCGGCGAAGGCGTCGCTCGACGCGCCGATCAGGTAGGCGTGGGCGACGCGGTCGAACAGCGGCGCGAGCGGCTCGATGCCCCCCTCCTTCGCCTTGCCGCCGACGATCCAGTGGATGTCGCGGAAGGCCAGCAGCGCCTTCTCGGTGGAATCGGCGTTGGTCGCCTTGGAATCGTTGACGAACAGCGTCTTGCCGATCCGGCGCAGGGGCTCCATCCGGTGGGCGAGGCCGGGGAAGCTCCTGAGGCCTGCCGCGATCTCCTCGCTGCTCAGTCCGAGCCGGATCGCGGCGGCGACCGCGGCGGCGGCGTTCTGGAGGTTGTGGTCGCCGAGCAGCGATGGGATGCCGGAGACCTCCGCGATCACGGCGCCGTCCGGTCCGCGCACCGTGCCGGCGGCGCAGGTGTAATCGCCCGCCGCGTCGCCGTGGCCCTCGACGTGGAGGCGGATGCGCTCCCCGGCGCGGCGTCCGGCGATGGCCGCGCAGTAGGTGTCGTCGACGCCGATCACCGCGAGGTCCGCGCCCATGACCAGCCGCTCCTTGATCGCGGCGTAGTTCTCCATGGTGCCGTGACGGTCGAGATGGTCCGGCGTCAGGTTGAGCAGGATGCCGACGCCGGGCTTGAGCGAGGGCGTCAGGTCGATCTGGAACGAGGACAGCTCGACGACGTGGACTCGGTTTGCCGCGGGCGGCTCGAGCGACAGGATCGCGGTGCCGATATTGCCGCCCATCTGCACGTCGCGGCCGGCATGGCGCAGCAGGTGCGCCGTGAGCGCGGTGGTGGTGGACTTGCCGTTGGTGCCGGTGATGGCGACGAAGGGCGCGTCCGGCGCCAGCGCCGCGCGCTCGCGGCAGAAGATCTCGATGTCGCCGATGATCGGGATGCCGGCCGCCTGCGCCAGCCCCACGGTCCAGTGCGGCTCGGGATGGGTCAGCGGCACGCCCGGCGCCAGCACCAGGGCGGTGAAGCCCGACCAGTCGGCCTCGTTGAGGTCGGTGACGGTGATGCCCTGCTCGCGGGCGCGGTCGCGGCTGCCCGCGTTGTCGTCCCAGGCCAGCACATCGGCGCCGCCGGCGAGCAGCGAGCGGACGGTGGCGAGTCCGGACCCGCCGAGGCCGAACAGGGCGACCTTCCGGCCGGCGAAGGTGGTGGCTGGCGTCATGGATCTGTCTCTCGTGCCTTGCCGCTCACGTTGCCGCTCGATTTGCCGCTCGCTCGGCCGCTCAGCGCAGCTTCAGCGTGGCCAGCCCGATCAGCGCCAGGATGACGGCGATGATCCAGAACCGGATCACGACCTGCGGCTCCTTCCAGCCCTTCTGCTCGAAATGGTGGTGGATCGGCGCCATGCGGAAGACGCGCTTGCCGGTCAGCTTGAACGACAGCACCTGGATGATCACCGACATGATCTCCAGCACGAACAGGCCGCCGACGATGGCGAGCACGATCTCGTGCTTGGCCGCCACCGCGATCGAGCCGAGCAGGCCGCCGAGCGCCAGCGAGCCGGTATCGCCCATGAAGATCTGCGCGGGCGGCGCGTTGAACCAGAGGAAGCCGAGACCCGCCCCGATCACCGCGCCGCAGACCACGGCGAGCTCGCCGGTGTCGCGCACGTAGTTCACCTGGAGATAGCTGGAATAGATGACGTTGCCGACGAGGTAGGCGATCACGCCGAAGGTGGCGCAGGCGATCATCACCGGCACGATGGCGAGGCCGTCGAGCCCGTCGGTGATGTTGACCGCGTTGCCCGCGCCGACGATCACGAAGGCGGCGAACGGCACCCAGAACCAGCCGAGGTTCAAGAGCGCGTCCTTGAAGACGGGGAAGGCGAGCTGGTTCTGCAGGGCGGGCGGCGAGTAGATCGCGATCAGCAGGCAGGCCGCGCCCGCGATCGCGAATTCGAGCAGCAGCCGGAAGCGGCCGGAGAAACCCTTGTGCGACTGCTTCGTCACCTTGAGGTAGTCGTCGTAGAAGCCGATCGCGCCGAAGCCGAGGGTCACGGCGAGCGTCACCCAGACGTAGTGGTTGTGCGGGTTGGTCCAGAGCAGGATCGAGACCACGGCGCCGGCCAGGATCATCAGGCCGCCCATGGTCGGGGTGCCGCGCTTGGTCAGGTGGGTCGCCGGGCCGTCCTCGCGGATCGGCTGGCCCTTGCCCTGGCGGAGGCGCAGCAGCGAGATGATCCAGGGTCCGAACCAGAACACGAAGAAGCCCGCCGTGAACAGCGCGCCGCCGGTGCGGAAGGTGATGTAGCGGAACACGTTGAGGGGCGTGAGCGTGCCGCTCAGTTCCGACAGCAGATAGAGCATGCGTTCGTCCGTCCGCGGCAGGTTCTTTGTCGACACGCCCGGCACGGCGTCGCGCGCGGCCGGAAGGAACGGCCGGGCGCGATGGCTCGGCCGGTGGGGTAAGCTCAGCGGACCGCGTTCAGCGAGGCTTCGCGCGGGTCCGGCGCGACCGCGTAGCGGGCTTTGACCGCTTCGACAATGCGGACCATGCGCATGGAGTTGGAGCCCTTCACCATCACCGCATCGCCCGGCCGCAGGGTCGCGAGGACGGCGTCAGTGACGTCGGCAGCGGTGAGGCCGGCCGCACCCCGCACCGACATCGGCAGCGCCTCGAACAGGTGCGCCATGAGCGGGCCGACGGCGAAGACGCGATCGATGCCGTTGGCCGCGACCGCATCCGCCAACTCGCGGTGGAGCGTCTCGCCGGCCGCACCGAGCTCCTTCATGTCGCCGAGCACGGCGATGCGCCGGCCCTTGGGCCCGGTCTCGATGCCGGCGAGCGTCGCCAGGGCGGCGCGGATGGAGGCCGGGTTGGCGTTGTAGCTCTCGTCGATGAGGAAGGCCTCGGCTTCCCCAGCCCCTTGCTCGATCCGCAGCGCCGTGCGCTCGCCGCGCCCGACCGGCGGCTTCAGGGCCGCCAGCGACAGGGCGGCGCGGGCGAGGTCGGCGCCCAGCGCGTGGATACAGGCCAGCACGCCGAGCGAGTTCATCGCCACGTGCCGGCCGGGCGTTCCAAGCTGGTAGGTGACGGGGATGCCCATCACCGTCGCGTCGATCACCGAGACGTCGGGGCGGGTCAGGATGCGCTGCGCCCGCACATCCGCCGAGGCGTGCTCGCCGAAGGTGATGACGCGCCCGGCCCGCGAGGCGTGGGCATGGGCCAGCAGCCGCTCGTAGTTCGGGTTGTCGCGGTTGATCACCGCGACGCCGCCGGGCTTGAGCCCGGAAAAGATCTCGCCCTTCGCGTCGGCGATCGCCGAGAGCGAGCGGAAATGCTCGATATGGACCGGCTCGACCGTGGTGATCAGCGCCACGTCCGGCCGCACCATCGCGGTGAGCGGCAGGATCTCGGCGCCGTGGTTCATGCCGATCTCGAACACGCCGAAGCGGCTCTCCGCCGGCATCCGCGCGAGCGTCAGCGGCACGCCCCAATGGTTGTTGTAGGAGGCGACCGAGGCATGGGTCGGCCCCTGCGCCGAGAGCACGTGGCGCAGGGCCTCCTTGGTGCCGGTCTTGCCGACGGACCCCGTCACCGCGACGATCGCTGCTCCGGTGCGGGCGCGGGCGGCCAGCCCGAGGCGGCGCATCGCCTCCAGCACCGGGTCGTCGCCCTCCTCCGGCACGGCGAGCACCGGGCCGATCTTTTCGAACTCGCCGGCGCGCGAGGCGGCGACCACGGCGGCGCCCGCACCCTTCTCCAGGGCGGCCGTCACGAAGTCGTGCCCGTCCCGTGCCTCGCCGCGGATGGCGAAGAACAGGTCGCCGGGTTCCAGGCTGCGGGTGTCGATCGAGGCGCCGGAAATCGGGCGCGGTTCGCCGCGCAACGAGCCGCCGGTCGCGGCTTCGAGGGCGGCGGGAGTCCAGAGGGGGGCGTCGGTCATCCGTTCAACTCCGCGATCGCGGCGCGTACCGTGTCGTGATCCGAGAACGGGAGCACGCGTGGCCCCACGATCTGGCCGGTTTCATGACCTTTGCCGGCCACCACCAGCACGTCGCCGGGCTTCAGATCCCGCACGCCCGCGCGGATCGCCTCCGCCCGGTCGCCGATCTCCTCCGCTCCCGGTGCGGCGGCGAGGATCGCGGCGCGGATCGTGGCGGGCTCCTCGTTGCGGGGGTTGTCGTCGGTGACGATCACCCGGTCGGCGAGGCGTTCGGCGATGGCGCCCATGATCGGACGCTTGCCGGCGTCGCGGTTGCCGCCGCAGCCGAACACCACGACGAGGCGCCCGCTGGCGAAGGGGCGGAGCGCCGCCAGCACGTGCTCCAGCGCCTCCGGCTTGTGGGCGTAATCGACGAGGCACAGGCCGCCGTTCGCCTCGCCGATCCG
>NZ_BPRD01000530.1 GCF_022179745.1 Methylorubrum podarium | reverse complement strand
CGCCGGCCACCTCGCCGCCGCCGATGGCGAAGCCGAGTTCCGCGCTCGCCTCGGCCGCCTCCAGTCCGCTGCGCGCGGCGTAGGTCACGCCGGAGAGCGTCAGGTCGCGGTCGTGGTCGGTGAAGCCGAGGACGAGACCGTCGCGGCGGCGCAGGGCCCAGCAGCGGCAGAGCGTCGTCGCGCCGCCCTCCAGGCGCGCGGCGAGAGCGGGCGGGACGGCGCGCATCGGCTTCCCCTCAGGGCACGATCTCGATCAGCGGAATCCGCGGCACCTCGCCGGCGGTGAAGGCGGCGAGGTCGACGGTCAGTTCGTCGGTGTCGAAGCGGACCGGCACGTCGAACTCGAAGCCGGCGGTGACGGCGGCCCCCGGTGGCGGCACCGCGTCGACGGCGAAGGTGACCTGCCCGGTCGTCGGATCGACGGAAACCATCTGGGCCGGTACCTCGACGCCGTTCACGGACACGCGCACGCTGCCGGCCACCGGCTTGGCGATGGCCCGGCGATAGGCGTCCGGCCCGCTCCCGTAGGTCTTGGCGAGGGCGAAGACGCGGGTCGCGCCGTCGCCGCTGCCGATCCGCTGATCGGTCGGCGCGACGGGCTGCGAGGGCGGCCCGGAGCGGTGATCGACCCGGTCGCGGTAGCGGAAGCCGTAGAGCCGTCCGCGCCGCTCCTCGAAGAAGCCCAGCACCGCGTGCAGGGCGTCGAGGGTGCGGATGCCGAGCCCGGCATCGTAGCGGCGGCGCGAATCGGCCCAGCGGCTGTTGCGGTGCTCTCTCCCCGAGGCCAGCGTGACGATCTCGGTCCGCCGCACCGGCCCGCCGCTGCCGCGCAAGGACACGTCGAGGGGGAAGCGCACCTCGTGGAAGTCGGATGCCATCGCGGTGCTCCTCACAACGCCCGCCGGCCGCGGGCGACCGCGCGGGCGAGGCGGGCGGCGACCTGGGCCTCGGAGCGGCGGAAGCCCTCGATGTCGGGGGTCGCGATGTTGACGGTGACCGCGACCGGCCGCTCGGCCCCGCCCGCGGCGACGCCGAGGCGGCCGTCGCTGCCGCGGCGGAGCGGCAGGATCGCCTCCGGGCCGGCCTCGCCCATCAGGCCGGTGCCCTGCGCGCCGGCAAGCGGGAAGTAGGTGGGCGCGGCGACGACACCGCCGGCCGCGAAGGGCCGCACCCGCCCGCCGCCGACGAGGCCGCCAAGGACGCCACCACGTCGGAACGGCACGATCCGCCCGTCCGCGACGAGACCGCCCCTGGCCAGCGCCGTCGTCTCGCCGGGGTCCGTCGCCGCGCTCAGCAGGCTGTTGACGAGGCTCCTGACCCCCGCCTTCACGGGCGCCAGCGCCGCCTTGACCGCGACATTGGAGAGCTTGCTCGCCAGCGAGGCCAGCAGACCGTCGAGCTGGCGCCCGGCATTGAGGTTGCGGTCGAAGGCCGAGGACAGGCTCTGCCCGAAGCGCTGGGCCAGCTTGTCCAAGGTTTCGAGCTGCTTGGCGCGCTCGGCCGTGCTGCGGTCGCTGTCGGTCATCGCGGAAGCCTTGGATCGGGGTGGGCGGCGAGCAGCCGGTCGAGGTCGGCCCGGCTCGGCGCATCGGGCGCCGGCCGGATCAGGCCCGCCGCGGCGGCGAGTTCGCGGGGCGTGGCCGCCCAGAGGTCGCGCGGGCGCCAGCGCAGGGTCGTGAGACCGAGCGTCAGCACCGCGTCCCACGGGAAGGCGGAGACGGGCGTCTCCGGCGCGGTGCTTCCCGTGAGCCTCAAGGGTCCGCGGGCGGGGCCTCGCCGAAGGCGGCGACCAGCGCGTCGCCGA
>NZ_BPRD01000529.1 GCF_022179745.1 Methylorubrum podarium | reverse complement strand
CGATCCGGTCGAGGCCGGCGATGCGCACGATCTCCTCGACGAGGTCGGCCTTGCCCTCCACGTCCGGCCGCCAGGACGGCGGCAGCACCTTCACCCGGTCGCCCGAACCGGAGATGTGGAAGCCGAGCGATTCCAGCGTCACCTTCATCTCGGCCCGCGACAGCTCGATGCCGGCGAGCCGCCGCACCTCGGTCCAGGGGAAGTCGATGACGTGGGAGAGTTCCGGGATCTCGCCGGCGATGCGGACGTCGCTCGGGGTGCCGCCGCACAGGTCGATCACGAGGCGGGTGGCGAGGTCGAGGCCCGGCAGGGCGAAGGCCGGATCGACGCCGCGCTCGAAGCGGTAGCGCGCATCGGTGATGAGGCCGAGCCGCCGCCCGGTGCGGGCGATGTTGCGCGGATCCCAGAGGGCCGACTCGATCAGCACGTCGGTGGTGCTCTCGTCGCAGCCCGACGCCTGCCCGCCCATGATGCCGCCGATCGACTCGACGCCGTTGGCATCGGCGATCACCACCGTGTCCGAGTCGAGCCGGTAGGTCTTGCCATCGAGGGCCACGAGGCTCTCGCCGTCCTCCGCCCGACGCACGATCAAGGCCCCGGCGACCTTGTTCGCGTCGAACACGTGCAGCGGCCGGCCGCGGTCGAAGGTCATGTAGTTGGTGATGTCGACGAGCGCGTTGATCGGGCGCAGGCCGATCGCCCGCAGGCGCTTCTGCATCCACGCGGGCGAGGGACCGTTCTTCACGCCGCGCACGAGGCGGAGGGCGAAGAACGGGCAGAGACCCGTGTCGTGCGCGTCGAACTGCAGCGTGACGGCGGTCGGGCAGGCGCCCTCGCCGCGCACCGGCGGCATCGGCTCGCGCTTCAGGGTGCCGAGGCCGGTGGCGGCGAGATCGCGGGCGATGCCGTGGATCGAGGCGCAGTCCGAGCGGTTCGGCGTCAGGTTGATCTCGATCACCGGATCGTCGAGCCCGGCCCAGAGGGCGTAGGCGGTGCCGACGGGTGCGTCGGCGGGCAGATCGAGGATGCCGTCGTGGTCCTCGCCGAGGCCCAGCTCCGCCCCGGAGCAGAGCATGCCGCGGCTCTCGACCCCGCGGATCGTGCCCACCGAGAGGGTGATGTCCTTGCCCGGCACGTAGGTGCCCGGCGGCGCGAAGACCGAGAGCATGCCGGCCCGCGCGTTCGGCGCGCCGCACACGACCTGGAGCGGCTGCCCGTCCCCGGTATCGACCTGGCAGACCCGCAGGCGGTCGGCGTTGGGGTGTTGCTCGGCGGAGATCACCCGCGCGATGACGTAGGGACGAAGCGCGGCGGCCTTGTCCTCGATGCCTTCGACTTCGAGGCCGATCCGCGTCAGCGTTTCCGCGATCGCGTCGAGGGATGCCTCGGTGTCGAGGTGGTCCTTGAGCCAGGAGAGGGTGAATTTCATCTCACAACATCCTCGCGGCCGCCGGAGCGGGCCGGGCCGGGATCGAAAGGCGGGGCGGTGGGGCTCAGGCGGTCAAGCCACCCACGAGGCTCGGCACGTCGATCGGCCGGAAGCCGTAATGCTCCAGCCAGCGCACATCCGCCTCGAAGAAGGGGCGCAGGTCCGGCATGCCGTATTTGAGCATGGCGAGCCGGTCGATGCCCATGCCGAAGGCGAAGCCCTGGACCTGATCCGGATCGAGCCCGCCGCTGCGCAGGACGTTCGGATGCACCATGCCGCAGCCCAAGATCTCCAGCCAGTCGGTGCCCTCTCCGAAGCGGAGTTCGCCGCCCTTTCGCGAGCACTGGATATCGACCTCCGCCGACGGCTCGGTGAAGGGGAAGAACGAGGGGCGGAAGCGCATCGTCACCGCCTCGACCTCGAAGAAGGCGCGGCAGAACGATTCCAGCACCCATTTCAGGTTGGCGATGTTGGCCGACCGGTCGATGACGAGGCCCTCGACCTGATGGAACATCGGGGTGTGGGTCTGGTCGGAATCGTGGCGGTAGGTGCGGCCGGGCATGATCACGCGGATCGGCGGCTGCTTGGCCCGCATGGTGCGCACCTGGACCGGCGAGGTGTGGGTGCGCAGGAGCTTGCGCCGCCCGAGATGGTCGGGGGCGAGGAAGAAGGTGTCGTGCATCTCCCGCGCCGGGTGCCCCTCGGGGAAGTTGAGCGCGGTGAAGTTCAGCTCGTCCGTCTCGATGTCGGGCCCTTCCGCCACCGAGAAGCCGAGGTCGGCGAAGATCGCCGTGATCTCCTCGATCACCTGGCTGATCGGGTGGATGCGGCCGCGGATCTCCGGCGCCTCGCGCAGGGGAAGCGTCACGTCGATCCGCTCGGCGGCGAGCCGCGCGTCGAGGGCGGCGTTCGCCATCGCCTCGCGCTTCTGCGACAGCGCGCCCTGCACCCGGTCGCGCAGACCGTTGATGAGGGGGCCGCGCTCCTTGCGCTCGTCGGGCGTCATCGCGCCGAGCGTCTTGAGCAGCTCCGAGACGCTGCCCTTCTTGCCGAGCGCCGCCACGCGCAGGGCCTCGAGGCCGGCCTCGTCCCCGGTCCGCTCGATCTGCCCGAGAAGGTCGCGTTCGAGAGCGTCGAGATCCATCACCGCTGTCCTTGGCCAGTCGTCCGAGAGCTGCCTTCGCGCGTCGTTTGCATTCCGTTTGCATTCCTGCAAGCGCGCAAACGTGACGAGGCGCGACCGTCGTGCAAATCGCCCCGGTCCAAACAAAGAAGGCGCGGCGCTTGCCGCGCCGCGCCTTGTTGAAAGGGTCGGTCCGCCGGAGGGCGGAGCGATCAGGCGGCCTTCGGCAGGGCCGACTTGGCCTTCTCGACCACCGCCGCGAAGGCGGCCGGCTCGTGGATGGCGAGCTCGGACAGCGCCTTGCGGTCCACCTCGATGCCCGACTTGGCGAGCGCGTCGATGAAGCGGGAATAGGTCAGGCCGTGCTCGCGCACCGCCGCGTTGAGCCGCTGGATCCAGAGGGCGCGGAAGGTGCGCTTCTTGTTCTTGCGGTCGCGGTAGGCGTACTGCAGACCCTTCTCCACCGCCTGCTTGGCGATGCGGATCGTATTCTTGCGCCGGCCGTAATAGCCCTTGGCGGCCTTCAGAACCTTCTTGTGCTTCGCGTGACTGGTCACGCCGCGCTTGACGCGGGCCATGGGAGATCTCCTGGAACGTTAAGACAAAAACAGATCGCGAGGGGTGGAAGGACTTACCGCTGGTTCGGCAGGAAGTACTTCTTCACGTTGGCGGCATCGCCCTCGAACAGGGTCGTGGTGCCGCGCAGGTTGCGGATCTGCTTGTTGGTCCGCTTGATCATCCCGTGGCGCTTGCCGGCCTGGGCGTAGACCACCTTACCGGTGCCGGTAACCTTGAAGCGCTTCTTGGCGCCCGACTTCGTCTTCAGCTTGGGCATTTGGCTCTCCTGAACGCGACAGCGATCCGACCGGCGGCCGGCACCTCGCGCTTGAATGCTGCTGGAGCAACGGGAACCGCCACGGCAGCCCTGATCGGCCGGGCGGTTCAACGCGGGCGGCTTATGGCAGAAACCTTTCGCGGTTTCAATCAACCGATGCGCGCGACCCAGGGCGATCGCTTGAAAGCGATCGCCCTGGCTTTTTGCCGGCCTCAGTCGCTGGCGCCCGCCTCCGCGGGCTCAGGCTTTCGCTCCGCTCGATGCTTTCCGGGGCTGACGCCCCGGAAAGCCCGCTGCGCGCGGCGCTCTTCGCGCCGCGAAGCTGCCAACGCAGCTTCGAGCGATCGCCCTGGCGCGCGACTCATCCCTGGACGGGTTTTTGCATGCGGCCCGTGGAGACCGGTCGGGCCCCCGCCCCCGGATCGACGCTCTGGAGCGCCCCTGTGGAAAGCCGGCATTCGGTGGGCTTGCAAAGATTGCCGCTCGCCCCAGTCGCCGGGCGGAACCATAAACCTTGGCTGTCTGTTTCGTTCATGTCCTGCTCAGGCCGCGTCCCCCATTCCTTGCGTCAACATCCCTATTTCCTGTCACAGGAGACGTCTTCGTGCGCATTGCCCAGGTTGCCCCGCTCGCGGAAGCCGTGCCGCCGAAGTTCTATGGCGGCACCGAGCGTGTCGTTTCGTGGATTACGGAAGAACTCGTCCGCCAGGGTCACGACGTGACCCTGTTCGCGAGCGGTGATTCCCAGACTTCGGCGAAGCTCGCCGCCTGCCATCCGGAGGGCCTGCGCCTTCTCGGCTACCGCGACCACACCGCGGGCCACCTCGCCATGCTGCACCACGTGCATCGCCGGGCGCACGAGTTCGACGTGATCCACTTCCACATCGATCTGCTGCAGTATCCGATGTTCGAGGACCTGTATCACAAGTGCCTGACGACCATGCACGGTCGCCTCGACGTGCCGGACTTCATGCCGGTCTACAACACGTTCACGGGCATGCCGCTGGTCTCGATCTCGGACAACCAGCGCGAGCCGATGCCGGAGAGCTCCAACTGGCTGGCCACGATCCATCACGGCCTGCCGAAGGAGAACTGCCCCTACTATCCGGAGGCCAAGGGCGGCTACCTCGCCTTCCTCGGCCGCATCTCGCCCGAGAAGCGCCCCGACCGCGCGATCGAGATGGCGATCCGCTCCGGCATCCCGCTGAAGATCGCCGCCAAGGTCGACAAGGCGGACCAGGAGTACTGGGACGAGACGATCGAGCCGATGATCCACCACCCGCTGGTGGAGTATATCGGCGAGATCAACGAGGAGCAGAAGAAGGACTTCCTCGGCAACGCCCTGGCGCTCGCCTTCCCGATCGACTGGCCGGAGCCCTTCGGCCTCGTGATGATCGAGGCGATGTCGGCCGGCACGCCGGTGATCGCCTTCGGCAACGGCTCGGTGCCGGAAGTGATCAAGGACGGCGTCTCGGGCTTCATCGTCAAGACGATGGACGAGGCGGTCGAGGCCTGCCGCAAGGTCAAGGATCTGCCCCGCGCCGGCGTCCGCGCCCATTTCGAGGGCCGCTTCACCGCGGAGGTGATGGTGCGCAAGTACGTCTCGGCCTACGAGCAGCTGCTGGCCGGCCAGGGCAACGTGATCAAGATGCCCGCCGCGGGCGCCTTCTCGCCGCAATACGGCGAGCTGAACGGCACCGCCCACGGCCCGATCCACGTCGCCGCGATGCCGGCCTGAACGGCTCGACAAACTCTCTTCCGGCCCCTCGCCGGGGCCGGGGGCGCGCCTAACTGAACGGGTCCGACAGGGCCGCCGGTTGCCTCGGGGCGACCGGCGGCCTTCGATTTGCGAGGGGGATCCCCGCTCGCATCGGATCAACGGCAGAGAGGCGCTTCGCATGGCGGCACAGGACGACGCAGCCCACATCCACGCCGACACGTCCGAGGGGGCGACGGCCTCGAAATTCGGCCTGCTCGACGCCGACGAGAACCTGCCGCAATACCATATCGAGGCGCAGGCCTCCCTGGTCGAGCGCCCGCTTCGGGCCCTCAAATACGGCGAGGCCTTCGCCGTCCTCGACAGCTACGGCGACATCGGCTGGTATCCGGGGCCGGAGGGCCTCTACTTCCAGGACACCCGCTACCTCTCGCGCCTCGCGCTGACCATCGAGGACGAGCGGCCGATGATGCTGTCCTCGGCGATCCAGGACGACAACGGGTCGCTCAGCGTCGACCTGACCACGCCCGACATCCGCCTCGACGCGGGCGACGAGACCGCCATCCCCCGCGAGCTGATCGCCATCGAGCGCACCAAGTTCCTGTTCAAGGGTGCCTGCTACGACCGCATCGGCCTGCGCAACTACGACACCCGCCGCCGCCGCCTGCGCATCGGCGTCACCTTCGACGCCGACTACCGCGACCTGTTCGAGGTGCGCGGCTCCGACCGGACGAATCGCGGCAAGCGCACCGTCGAGCGCCGCAGCGAGACGGAGGTACAGTTCCGCTACGCCGGCCTCGACGAGATCGTGCGCACCACCTCGGTGCATTTCGGGCCGAAGCCGCGGACCCTCGAGCCCGGCAAGGCCGAGTTCGTGGTCGAGCTGGAGCCGCAGGCCAACACCTCGCTGTTCATCCGCGTGGTCTGCCAGTCGCACCGCGCCTACACCTCCGCGCCGGGGCCCGAGAAGGCCGGCGAATCCGCGGCGCTCGCCCTGTCGCGCGCCGCCGGCAGCCTCGCCGAGCAGCCGGACCGACACCTGAGCGAGGGCCGCATCTTCGCCCGCGCCTACCGCGACAACCGCCGCGACCAGCGCCAGATCACCGCCGGCATCACCACGATCATCTCCTCGAACGACCAGTTCAACGAGGGCCTCTGCCGGGCGACCGCCGACCTCTACATGCTGGCGACCCGCACGCAGGAGGGCATCTACCCCTTCGCCGGCATCCCCTGGTACTCCACGGTGTTCGGGCGCGACGGCATCATCACCGCGATGATGGCGCTCTGGATCGACCCGAATTTCGGCAAGGGCGTGCTGCGCTTCCTCGCCGCCACCCAGGCCAAGGAGGTCGATCCGGCCGCCGACGCCCAGCCCGGCAAGGTCCTCCACGAGACCCGCCGCGGCGAGATGGCGATGCTCGGCGAGGTGCCCTTCCGCCACTATTACGGCACCATCGACGGCACGCCGCTCTTCGTGATGCTGGCGGCGCAGTACCACGAGGTGACCGGCGACCTCGACACGATCCGGGCGATCTGGCCGCAGCTCAAGCTGGCGCTGGACTGGATCGACCTCTACGGCGACCGCGACGGCGACGGCTTCGTCGAATATGCCCGCGAGACCGAGCAGGGCCTGGCCAACCAGGGCTGGAAGGACAGCCACGACTCGATCTTCCACGCCGACGGCGCCATGGCCAAGGGGCCGATCGCCCTGTGCGAGGTCCAGGGCTACGTCTACGCCGCCAAGCGCGGCGCGGCGCGGCTCGCGAGCCTGCTCGGCGAGGACGACCTGTCGGTCCGCCTGACCGGACAGGCCAACACCCTGCGCGAAAACTTCGACCGGGCGTTCTGGTGCGAGGAGATCGGCACCTACGCGCTCGCCCTCGACGGCGCCAAGCGGCAATGCGCCGTGCGCTCCTCCAATACGGGCCACGCCCTGTTCACGGACATCGCCCTGCCGGAGCGGGCGCCGCTCGTGGCGGCGCAGCTTCTGTCCAACGACGGCTTCAACGGCTGGGGCATCCGCACCATCGCCAAGGGCGAGGCGCGCTACAACCCGATGTCCTACCACAACGGCTCGATCTGGCCGCACGACAACGCGATCTGCGCCCTCGGCCTCGCCCGCTACGGCCTCAAAGACGAGGCGGCGCAGGTGTTCGAGGGCATGTTCGACACGAGCCTGTACTACGACCAGAAGCGGCTGCCGGAGCTGTTCTGCGGCTTCATGCGGCGGCGTCAGCGCGGACCGGTGAGCTACCCGGTGGCCTGCTCGCCGCAGGCCTGGGCGGCGGCGGCGCCGTTCGCCTTCCTGGCGGCCTGCCTCGGGCTCGAGATCGACCACGCCCGCAACCGCATCCGCTTCCGCAACCCGATCCTGCCGCGCTTCCTCGAAGCGGTGGAGCTGTTCAACCTCAAGCTCGGCGACTCGCGGATCAACGTCCGCCTGCACCGCCACGGGAGCGACGTGACGGTGGCGGTGACGCGGCGCACCGGCGACGTGCAGATCTCGATGCTGAAATAGGCGCGACGGGGCGGCGGCGACCGATTCGAGTCAACCCATTCCCGGTTGGTCGCCTCGGATTTTGCCCACGCCGTCATCGCCAGCGGCAGCGAAGCGATCCAG
>NZ_BPRD01000528.1 GCF_022179745.1 Methylorubrum podarium | reverse complement strand
GGCGGCGGCGACGGCGGCGGCGCCCGCCGCCCTCCTCGGACCCGTCGGCGGCCGCGCGCTCGTCCGAGGCGCCCTCCGCCTCGGACTCGGCGACGGCCTCGACCTCTTCGCCGGCTTGGCTCTCCTGGCCCTCTTGGCCCTCGATCGCCTCGTCCTCGAACTCCTCGGCCTCGTAGACCGGGGAGATCGCCACCGCGCGCACGCCGGTGGCCGGGCCGACATGCTTCACCGCCGGCTCGCCGCGTTCGAGCTGGAAGGCCGAGGTCGCCGTCAGCCGCTCGTCGGCGGAGATGGTGACCGTCACCGAGAAGCGCTGCTCGAGGTCGAACAGGTGCGCCCGCTTCTGGTTGAGGATGTAGAGCGCGGTCTCGGTGCGGGTGCGCAGCACGAGGTTGTGGCTCGACGACTTGAGCAGCGCCTCCTCGATCGAGCGCAGGATGTGCAGCGCCACCGAGGAGGTCGCCCGCACGAAGCCCGAGCCGCCGCAATGGGCGCAGGGGATCGAGGAGGATTCGAGCACGCCGGTGCGGATGCGCTGGCGGCTCATCTCGAGCAGGCCGAAGGGCGAGATCCGCCCGACCTGGATCCGCGCCCGGTCGTTCTTGAGCGCCTCGTTGAGCCGCTTCTCCACCGCCCGGTTGTTGCGCTTCTCCTCCATGTCGATGAAGTCGATGACGACGAGGCCGGCGAGATCGCGCAGGCGCACCTGGCGGGCGACCTCTTCCGCCGCCTCGAGATTCGTCTTGAGCGCGGTGTCCTCGATGTCGTGCTCGCGGGTGGCGCGGCCCGAGTTCACGTCGATCGAGACCAGCGCCTCGGTCGGGTTGATGACGAGGTAGCCGCCCGATCGCAGGGCCACGTGGGTCGAGAACATCGCGTCGAGCTGCTGCTCGACGCCGTAGCGGGCGAAGATCGGCGTCGGGTCACGGTAGGGCTTCACCACCTTCGACTGGCCGGGCATCAGCATCCGCATGAAGTCCTTGGCCTCGCGGTAGGCGTCCTCGCCGGAGACCAGGACCTCGTCGAGATCCTTGTTGTAGAGGTCGCGGATCGCCCGCTTGATCAGCGAGCCCTCCTCGTAGACCAGCGCCGGGGCGGTGGATGACAGCGTCAGCTCGCGCACGCTCTCCCACAGGCGCATCAGGTACTCGAAGTCGCGCTTGATCTCGGGCTTGGTGCGGGTGGCGCCGGCGGTGCGCAGGATGATCCCCATCCCCTCCGGCACGTCGAGGTCGGCCACGACCTCCTTCAGGCGCTTGCGATCGGCGGCCGAGGTGATTTTCCGCGAGATGCCGCCGCCCCGGCCGGTGTTCGGCATCAGCACCGAGTAGCGCCCGGCCAGCGACAGGTAGGTGGTCAGCGCCGCGCCCTTGGTGCCGCGCTCCTCCTTGACGACCTGGACGAGGATGATCTGGCGGCGCTTGATCACCTCCTGGATCTTGTAGTGGCGGCGATAGGCGCGCGGGCGCTCGGGGATCTCGGCGAGGGCGTCGCCCGAACCGCCGACCTGGGCCACGCGCGGCTCGCCGTCCTCGGACTCCTCGTCCTCCTCTTCGTCGTCCTCCTCGGACTCGTCCTCGGAGTCCTCGTCGTCGTCCGAATCCTCGTCGTCCGACTCGTCCTCGTCGCCCTCCTCGTCGTCCTCGGACTCGTCGTCGGATTCCTCGGACTCTTCGGACTCGTCGCTCTCCACGCTCTCGGCGATCGGCGCCGTGGCGGCGACGGGCTGCGGCTCGACCGTCTCCGTCTCGGCGGAAGCGGCGGCGTCCGCGGCCGGCGGGTTCGGAGCCTCGGAGATCGCGGCGATGTTGGAGGGCTCGACCGCGGCGGCGGCGTCCGCGGGGGCGGCCGTCTCGTCGGACGGCGCGTCGGCGGCGGGGGCGCCGGGCGCCAAGGCCGCCTCGGGCAGGCTCGCGGAGGCGTCGCCGCCGGTCTCGACCGGGGCGGCGTCCGCATCGCCCGTCGCGGCGGGCGCATCGCCCTCGGGCCGCTCCTCGACGAGGGCCGCGCGCACGGCCTCGATCGCCTCGGGCGCGGGCGCGTCGGCGGCTTGACCCTCGCCGGGAACCGCGTCGTTCTCGGAGACCGCGTCGGACAAAGCCTCCTGCGACTTCACCGTGTCGTCGGGACGGGAGCCGCGGGCCTCGGCCCGGCGCCCGCGCGAGCGGCGGCCCCGCGCCGGGCGGCGCTCCTCGCGCTCGCGGTGCTCCTCCTCCTCGCGCGCCTCGGCCTCGATCAGAGCGAGGCGGTCGGCCATCGGGATCTGGTAGTAGTCGGGGTGGATCTCGTTGAAGGCGAGGAAGCCGTGGCGGTTGCCGCCGTACTCGACGAAGGCCGCCTGGAGCGAGGGCTCCACGCGGGTCACCTTGGCGAGATAGATATTGCCCCTCAGAGGCCGGCGGTTGGCCGCCTCGAAATCAAATTCCTCGACCCGCGAGCCTTGCACGGTGACGACCCGGGTCTCCTCCGGATGCGTCGCATCGATGAGCATCTTGTTGTTGGCCATGACGAACTTTCGACATGGCGGCCGACGTCGTTCTCCTCACGCGTGCGCCGCGTTGTCCCGGCGGAGCCTCGCCCGGCCCCGAGGCCGGAGGGGAGAGGACGCGCGCCGGCCTCGTTGCCGAGGCCGCGGATGGTGCGGGGAGGGGATTGCCGTCAACCGCCTTCTGGCGCCGAACATCGGCGCGCTGGGGGTTGAACAGGGCCGGGACGACGGAAGGGGCGGGGCGACGCGAAAACCGCGCGCCTTCGGCACGAGCAGCGGCAACCGATGCTGTGCGTCCTCCCATCCTGATCCGGCCTCGCGAAGATGGTGGGCCGGCAGGCGGCCCGTACAGATTTCATAGGCGCGACGACCCGGAATAAATCGGGAGGCCGCGAATACCGTGACACCCGCCCGGATGCCGGGAGGCGCCGACTGACGCTGCCAATTCGAGCGAGGTGGGCGCCGACATGCCCCGGGCGCGCCCGGGGGCCGCCGAAGCGCCAACCCGGGAATGGGGTCGATATCATTACAGAGTGTCGCGGGAGAATTGCAAGGGTTCCGTAGAATGACCCCGGGGCAATCGCTCGAAAGCGATTACCCTGGTTCGATGTCGGCCTCGGTCGCCGGCACCCGCCTCCGCGGAAAACCTCGATTCCTTGGGCTTTCGCTCCGCTCGGCGCCTCGGCAAGGCCGAGGCCCGCTCCGCGCGGCGCTCTTCGCGCGCTGGCCCTGATGACGGCCCGGGGCTTCGCGTGCGGGTCGATGCGCGGTGCGGCGGCGTGAACCGGACGCCCCGCCGCCGGCTTGACGCTGGACGACCCGCGCTCGGCGCGG
>NZ_BPRD01000527.1 GCF_022179745.1 Methylorubrum podarium | reverse complement strand
GCGCCCGGCGCCGACGCCGGTGCGGCCCCGCGATGGACCGGATACGCGGCGGACGGCACGATCCTCGATGCGCACGACCATCCCTTCGCGAAGGCGTTGCGCGGCGACGTCGCCCTGCGCACGCGCTTCCGCCACCGAACCGACGACGGCTCGGAGCGCTGGACGCGGATCAGCGGGCTGCCCCTCGGACGTCCGGCCGCGCGGGCATGGCGCCCAAGTGCGTCGGAACAGGCGGTGCTCCTCATCGTCGAGGAAGAGAACGAAGCCGGGCCGACGGCGGAGGCGCTGCGCCGGAGCGAGGCTCGGATGCAGGCGGCCGCCGACCTCGTCGGTCTGTCATCCTACAGCTGGAACCCGGCCACGGGAGCGCTGACCTGGGACAGGCGTCTCAAGGCGATCTGGGGTCTGCCGCCCGACGCGCATGTCGATCGCGCCGTCTGGATGTCGGCCGTCCACCCCGAGGACCGCGCGCGGGTGGAGGACGCGCTCGCCCGCTGCTGCGACCCGGCTGGGGAGGGCGTCTACACCCTCGAGCACCGCGTGATCGGGATCGGGGACGGAGTCGAGCGCTGGGTCGCCACCCACGGTCGAACCGAGTTCGAGGACGGCCGTCCCACGGGCGTCGTCGGCGTCGCCCTCGACATCACGGAACGGAAGCGGGACGAGACGGCCCGGCACGAGCGCGAAGAGCGCTTTCGGCGGTTTGCCGAGCATTCGACCAACGTCCTCTGGCTCGCGAACCTCGAGAGCCGGCGCCTCACCTATCTCAGTCGTGCCATCCGGCATGTCTGGGGCGTCGCGCCGGAGCGATTGCGGTCGATCGACAGTTGGCTCGCGACGATCCATCCCGATGACCGCGACAGCGCGAACCGCACGGTCGAGCAGGTCGGGAACGGCGACGTCGTCGTCCTGGAATACCGTATCCTGCGCCCGTCCGACGGCATCGTCCGGCGGATCCGCGACACCTTCTTCCCGATCCGGAGCGAGGATGGCCGCATCCGCCATATGGGCGGAATCGCCGAGGATGTGACCGGCCGTACCGGCGCGCGGATCTACGTGGTGGACGAGGACGCGGCGTCGCGGCAGGCGCTGCTCACGTTGCTGCAGCCGGCCGGCTACGAGGTCCAGGTCTTCGCGAATGCCACCGCGCTGGCGGAGATCGCGGGATCGCTGCAGCCGGGCTGCGTGATCCTCGACATCGAGGCCGCCGGGCCCGAGAGTCTCACGGTGGCGAAGGCGCTCAAGGCCAGCCGGCTCGCCCTGCCCGTGCTGGTGATCGGTCGCAGCCACGGCGATGTCGGCCTCGGTGTGCGCGCGATGAAGGCCGGCGCCGTCGATTATCTCGAAAAGCCGTGGCAGCCCGCGGCGTTGTTGACCGCGGTCTCGGCGGCCCTGGCCGAACTGCGCACCGACAGCGAGCGCAGCCAGGCACGCGACGACGCCAAGCTTCGCATCGGGGCCCTGTCGGCGCGGGAGCGGGAGGTCTTGGAGGGGTTGCTGGCCGGCGGCACGAACAAGTCGATCGGCCGCGCCCTCGGCCTCAGCCCCCGCACCGTCGAGATCCATCGCGCGCACGTCATGGAAACGCTCGGCGTCAAAACCTTGCCGGAAGCCGTGCTGATGGCGGCCAGGGCCGGGGTGCAGCCCACCGACAGCCTCTGACACAGGTCGTCGAGACCCGCGCCGTCCGTTCCGCCGGAGCCGTCACGCCGCGGGGCGATCGCTGGCGGAGGGTCGCAGGGGCGTCGCGGCGGGCTTGAGATACGAGGCATCGTACTCGGCCAGCGTCCTGAGACCGTCGGGCCTGAGGATCGTCAGCCTGCGGCCGGAAAGCTCGATCAGCCCGTCGCGGCGCAGCTTCTGCAGGACGCGATTGACGTGCACGCACGACATCCCGAGCGTGTCGGCGAGATCGGCCTGCGTGATGGGAAAGCTGTACTGGTTCTCCGAGGCGAGACCGGTCGCGCGCAGCCGCAGCAGCATCTCGCACAGGAAGTGGGCCAGACGCTCCGGGCCGGACCGGGAGCCGAGATTGGTGATCCACTCGCGCAACGTCGCGGCCTCCGTCAGCCGGACCATCTGCAGCGCGCGGGCGATGCGCGGACGTCGGCGGATCAGGTCCTCGTATTCGGAGCGCGGGATCAGGGCGAGGCGGCAGGCGGTCAGCGTTCCGACGGCGCAATCGAGGGGCAGCCGGAATTCGAGATCGAGTTCGAACAGGTCGCCGGGCAGAAGGTAGGCCGTGATCTGGCGTCGTCCGTTCGTCAGGAACTTGTAGCGGCAGGCGAAGCCGTCGAGGACGAGGATGGCGCACTCCGGAATGTCCTGTGTGGATGGCTCCCGCATTGCAAGTGGCGAATCGAGCTTCTGGCGCGTTGGTCGGGTGCAGTCTTGTGTCCGGCCTGTTGATGCAGTCGTGCATGTTGACTGCTGGCCCTGATGGTATCCGCGAGCTGGGTCCCACTCTGCTTAGCGGGCTATGACGCCCTGGACATTCGGCGGGGTGTCCCGGCTCCCGGTCTGACCGGTTCGCCATCAACTCTCATCGTCCTCGCAACCTGGCAAAGTCTCCTCGCCGTGCTGTCAGGCGGCCATGGCCGCTGGTGCGCGGTAGGTGCCACCGCGGGTCATGATCGCCCAGGCGACCCGCGCCGTGCGATTGGCCGCCGCAACAGTCACCACGCGCACCGGCTTGCGCTGCAGCAGCGCCGGCAGCCGCGGGTCGACCGAAGTCGGCGTCGCCTTCGCGCGCCGGATCAGAGAGGTCATGCCGACCACGAGCAGGCGGCGCAGGTAACGGTCGCCCATGCGCGAGATCCGACCCAGGCGCTCCTTGCCGCCGCTGCAGTTCTGCAGCGGTGTCAGACCCAACGAGGCCGCGAACTGCCGACCGGAGCGGAAGCGCTCGGGCTCGCTCACCGAGGCGGCCAGCGCGGTCGCCGAGACGATGCCGACACCCGGGATCGTCGCCAGGCGCTGTGACAGGTCGCAGTCCCGATGCCAGGCCAGCAACTCCTTCTCCAGCCGGGTGAGCTGGATCTGCACGGCGCCGATCTGATCGGCCAGCCCATTCACTACGCGCTGGGCCAGGGGCGGCACCTCGGCCGCGTCTCCGGCTGAGAGCCGAGCTGCCAGTTCGAGCGCATGGCGCAGGCCCCGCGCCATCTCGATCCCGAACTCGGCGAGCAGACCGCGGATCATGTTCACCAGCTGCGTGCGTTGCTTGACCAGCAGGTCGCGCGTCCGGTGCAGGGCCAGCGCCGCCTGCTGCTCGGTCGACTTCACCGGCACGAAGCGCATGCTCGGGCGTGTCACCGCCTCGCAGATGGCAGCGGCATCATTCGCATCGGTTTTGCCGCGCTTGACGTACGGCTTCACGTAAGCTGGCGGCATCAGCCGCACGTCATGGCCGAGCCTCATGAGTTCCCGGGCCCAATGGTGCGCTGTGCCGCACGCCTCCATGCCGACCAGGCAGCGCGGCAGCTTGGCGAAGAACGGCACGACCTGCGCCCGCCTCAGAGCCTTGCGAACGACGACGTGCCCAGCTGCGTCGACGGCGTGAACCTGGAAGATGCTCTTGGCTAGATCGATGCCGACGGTGATGATCTCCATGGGGATGGCTCCTGCATCTGCGTGGCTGCTTCGACAGCAACCACATCCTGGCACTCAGATGCCGTCAGTCGGAGCGGGAGCCATCCACCCCATCTGCTT
>NZ_BPRD01000526.1 GCF_022179745.1 Methylorubrum podarium | reverse complement strand
CATCCACCCCATCTGCTTGATGGAGGAGCGGGGTCTGCGCCGGATAGCGGCGGCCGCTCGCCGCCAAGCCGTCGAGTTCGCGGATGTCGCCGGGCGTCAGCTCCACGTAGGTCGCGAGCTTGCGCCGGAACGGATCGCCGGCCTCGGGGTCGCTCGACGCGAGCCTGAGCGGTTCCTCATGGACGTGATGAGGATCGGCAGCCTGTCTCTCATCGGGCGGCGCGTGAACCGGCGCGGGCATGAGAAGGGTGGTGACGAGGCGATTCGGCTGAAGTGTCCGCATCCGTATCCGGTACTCATCGCTCAGGTTGCCGGATTATGCGGCCCTTCGTCCAACACCGCATCCGGCACTCACCTAAGGTGGTCTCACAAGATCGGGAGGTTGTGCACGGCCGGCGACGCACGCGGCTCGAGGAATCTTCGCCTCACGGAAACGCGCCTCGGATCACAGGCCGACGCGATGGCGTCCCACGCCGGAGCGATGTAACTTTATTCGGTCTCGGGCGGTGGTGCCGCGCCCGGCTCGCATCGCTGCGACCTGCGGAGCCGATCCGGCGACGCCCGCGACGCGCAACCGTTCGGTCCCCGAGTTTCGATACGACGATGGTTCCTACCGGCTACAACCCGGCTCTCGTGGCTTTGTCCCTCGCCATCGCCGTGCTCGCCTCCTACACCGCGCTCGACCTCGGCGGACGCATGCGCGGCGCCGGATCGGGATCGCGCTGGGCGTGGCTCCTCGGTGCCGCGCTCGCCATGGGCGGCGGGATCTGGTCGATGCATTTCGTCGGGATGCTGGCCTTCGAGATGGGCCTCCCCGCGGCCTACGACCTCGGCGACACGCTGCTGTCGCTCCTGATCGCCATCGGGGTGACCGGCGCGGCCTTGGCCTGGGTCGGCCGCAGGGAAGCCGGCCGCTGGGACGTCCTCGTCGCCGGGCCCGTCATGGGGATCGGCGTGGCCGCGATGCACTACACCGGGATGGCCGCGATGCGGATGCCCGGCAATCTCGCCTACAGCGTGCCCATCGTGGCCCTGTCCGTCGGGATCGCCGTCGCGGCGGCGACCGTCGCCCTGTGGCTGACCTTCCAGCCGACGGGTGTCTGGCAGCGTTTCGTGGCCGCCCTGGTCATGGGCGTGGCGGTGGCCGGAATGCATTACACCGGCATGGCGGCGGCAACGATCAGCGCGGAGGATGCGGGCGCCCATTCCGCTCATCTCGCCGCGACCAGCGTCGGTCAGCAGAACCTCGCCCTCTACGTCGCGGGCGTCACCTTCGTCATCCTGTTCCTCGCCATGCTGGCCTCCGCCTTCGACCAGCAGCGGGTCCAGGGCGAGTTGCGGGCGAGCGAGGAACGGTTTCGAGCCGCCGTGCGAGCCGTGCGCGGCGTGCTGTGGACTAACGATCCGCAGGGGCGGATGGCCGGCGAGCAGCCCGGCTGGGCCGCGCTGACCGGGCAGAGCCGCGCCGAGTACGAGGGGTTCGGCTGGGCCGACGCCGTCCATCCGGACGACCGGCAGGCGAGCGTCGAGGCCTGGAACGCGACGGTCGCCACCCGCGGCACCTTCGTCCACGAGCACCGCGTGCTGGCCCGGGACGGGCTGTGGCGGCATTTCTCCATCCGCGCGGTCCCCGTGCTGGACGCGCAGGGCGCCATCCGCGAGTGGGTCGGCGTCCACACCGACATCACCGAGCAGCGCGAGGCCGAGGCCGAGCTGCGGGAGTCGAACGAGGAGATCCAGCGCTACGCCTACATCGTCAGCCACGACCTGCGGGCGCCGCTCGTCAACGTGATGGGCTTCACGAGCGAGTTGGAGGCGGTGCGCGAGGAGCTGCGCGGGCTTCTGCGCGATCATCCGCAGGGCGCGCGGATCGACGACGACATCGCCGAGGCGCTCGGCTTCATCCAGGCGGCGGTCATCAAGATGGAGCGGCTGATCGCGGCGATCCTGAAGCTCTCGCGGGAGGGGCGGCGCCGGTTCGATCCGGAGCCGCTCGCGATGACGCGCCTCGTCCGCGGCATCGCCGATGCCCAGCGCCATCAGGCCGACCGCAAGGGGGCCACGGTGACGGTGTCGGATTCTCTCCCCGACATCGTGGCGGACCGTCTGGCCGTCGAGCAGGTGTTCGGCAACCTCATCGACAACGCCCTCAAATATCTCGATCCGGCCCGGCCCGGTCAGATCGCGATCACGGCGAGATCCGCGCCCGGCAACCGGGTCGGCTACACCGTCACCGACAACGGCCGGGGCATCGCACCCCAGGATCACGGCCGCATCTTCGAACTGTTCCGGCGCTCCGGCGCGCAGGATCAGCCGGGGGAGGGGATCGGGCTCGCCAGCGTGAAGGCACTGGTGCGCGCTCTCGGCGGCCGGATCGAGGTCTCCTCGCGGCCGGGCATCGGAACAACCTTTGTCGTGACGCTGCCCCGCGAGCCGGTTACAGGCCGAGGCGAGGCGGCGACGTCGAATCCACCCGAGACGATGTCCCTGGCCGCGGAGTGACCATGCAGCCGCCCTTCCACGCCGTCAGCATCGTGATGATCGAGGATGACGAGGGTCACGCCCGGCTGATCGAGCGCAACATCCGCCGCGCGGGTGTGAACAACGAGATCGTGCCCTTCCGCGACGGCACCACGGCGCTCGAGTTCCTGTTCGGTGCCGACGGGACCGGCGAGGCGAGCGGCCGGCGCCCCCTGCTGATCCTGCTCGACCTCAACCTTCCGGACATGACCGGCATCGACATCCTGGAGCGGATCAAGGCCAACCCGCACACCAGGCGCTCGCCCGTCGTCGTCCTGACGACCACCGACGACAGCCGCGAGATCCAGCGCTGCTACGATCTCGGCGCCAACGTCTACATCACCAAGCCGGTCAACTACGAAGGCTTCTCGAACGCCATCCGTCAGCTCGGGCTGTTCTTCTCGGTCATCCAGGTTCCCGAGAACTCATGACCGACACAGGCCCGGCCTCGGCCCGCATCCTCTATATCGACGACGATCCCGGCCTCGGGCGCCTCGTGCAGCGCTCGCTCCGCGCGCGGGGCTATCACGTCGAGTTGGCCGAAAGTGGCGAGGCCGGGCTGGCGCGGGCGCAGGTCGGCGGCGTCGATCTCATCGCCCTCGACCATCACATGCCCGACCGGACCGGGCTCGACCTGCTGCCGCGGCTCCGCGCCCTGCCGGAGGCGCCGCCGGTGATCTACGTGACCGGCTCGGAGGACAGCCGGGTCGCCGTGGCGGCCCTCAAGGCGGGCGCTGTCGACTACGTCTGGAAGGATCTTCAGGGACAGTTCCGCGAGCTGCTCGGAGAGGCGATCGATACGGCCCTGCGCCAGGAGGCGTTGCGGCGTGACAAGGAGCGGGCGGAAGCCGCCGTCCGCGAGGCGCGCGACCGGGCGGAGCTTCTGCTGCGCGAGGTCAACCACCGGGTCGCCAACTCCCTGACTCTGGTCGCCGCGCTCGCCCGGATGCAGACCAACGCGGTTGCGGACCCGGCCGCCAAGCAGGCCCTTGAAGAGATGCAGGCCCGCATCTCGGCCATCGCCGGCATCCATCGCCGGCTCTACACCTCGGAGGACGTGGAGGCGGTGGAGCTCGATGCCTACCTGGCCGGGCTGGTCGAGGAGTTGCAACTCGCCATGAAGGCATCCGGCCGCGACCACGCCATCCGGCTTCAGGCGGAGCCGATCCGGCTCGCCACCGACAAGGCGGTGTCCCTCGGCGTCGTCGTCACCGAGCTGGTCACCAACGCCTACAAATACGCCTACCCGTCCGAGACGCCGGGCGAGATCCGCGTCCAGGTCACGCGGGACGGGCCCGATACGCTGCAGCTCGCCGTCGAGGACGACGGCATCGGCTGGACGGGGGAGGGCGCGGCGAAGGGCACCGGCCTCGGCTCGCGCATCATCCGGGCGATGGCCTCCAACCTGCGCTCGGCCCTGACCTACGTCCCCGGCCGGATCGGAACGCGGGCCGTGCTGTCCTTCCAGATCTGACGCCCGTCGATCGTTTCGACGGGACGAGGCGAGGTTCCGGGACCGCCGGCGGATCGACGAGTGACCGAGCGGCAGGCGTATCCCGGATGCTCGCTCCGGATGGAGGCTCGGAGCGTCGTCTCGAACGATGTTTTCCCGTCCGGTGCGATGAACCGCGCCGCTCGACTCAGGTTACCCGAACGACAGGACTGCTGCCTGTTTCTCCCAAGACTTCGACCCGCCCGGCCCGCCGGTGCGGGCTTCTTTTTGGGGAGGGCTCGGTGCGGGGGCCGCTGGCGGGACGGATCCCGGATCCGGTGTCTGGCTGACGAGTGCGGTCCAGTCCCCCACCCCGAACCCCACCTCGCAAGGGGAGGGAACAGGCGATGCCTGACCCAGGCGATCGACCGGAAACCGTGTGATCGGCCGCATCCATGACGTATGGCTCGGCCGGCGCGACTGACTAGAATCGGCGGCAGCGCACCGCCTCGTCGGCGAGCGACGCCCGCACGACCTGTCCGCCCGCCGCCTCGCAGGTCGATCGGAACGACCGTTCGGACCGGTGGAAGCCCCAGATCGCAATCATCGGCGCGACCATGATGAACACGGTCATGCCCATGATGAAGGCGGGAAACCATTCCGGCATCCGCGGGGAAGAGGGCGGCTCCGGGCGGATCGGCGGCAGGGGCGCCAGGAAGGCCAGGAGCGGGAGCAAGTCCAAGGCTCTCATGGTTCGGACTCTCGCGCGTGCGGTTCGGGCCGCCGAGGCCGGCCGTTCCGAGATTAACCCATGCCGACCGCTTCCCGTCACCTCGGAAGCGGAAGACGATGCGTCGCAGGAGATCCGGCCTGCCGGGTGATCACGGGACCGGAACCGGTTCGGTCAACTGGTTGATCGACAGCAGGTAGGCGACGAGGGCCGCCTGCTCCTCGCCGGAGATCCCGGCCTCCGCATCCGCCCAATAGGCATGGCCCTCGCCCGTGACGCGGGCCATCCGCGCTTTCTGCGAGGCCGCGTTCGCGGCCACGACCTTCGCGCGCAGGCCGCGGTCGACCAGGGCTCTCAAGCTGTTGGCCGGATCGGGCAGGATACCCGCATCGAGCGTTCCGGGGACGCCGAGTTGCCTCTCCGCGTCGGGACCGACGGCGACGCCGGAATCGTGGAGATAGGGCGCGCTCCAGGCGAGACCGACGAGGTTCTGCACCTTGTAACCGCCCTTGGTGCCGGCATGTCCCCAGGCGAGCTGCACCTGCTTGAGTTCTTCCCCGGCGAGGGGGATCGGCACGAGCTTCGGATCAGGCGGGAGCGGGAAGGGCGTGTCGGTCGCGAAGATCGCCGGCGGAGCCAAGCGCGCCTCCATCCGCACCGTCGAACGCGCTCGGCTCGGCTGCGTACCGATCTCCTGCACGGGAACGACCCGGTGGTTGCTGAGCGCCGGTCCGGAATGGCAGCCGGCGCAGCCGACCCGCTCGAACACCGCGCGGCCCCGCCTCACCCGCTCTTCGTCGCCACCGGCCGATGCCTGCGGTGCGCGCAGGAGATTCTGGAAGGCCGACATCGCGTTGTTGGCGTAATTGGCCGCCTCCCCAGGAACCGAGGCCAGAAGGCCGTTGTCGGTCATGTAGTTGGTGGCAGGAAAGCTCGGCAGCACCGCGTAGCTGTTGAGGCCCGGCGCGCCCGGTGTCGGGTCGGCGGCCCTCAGCAGCTCGGTCGGGCGCCGACCGGAATCCGGGTCGTAGCGCAGGTCCGGTGCCGCCGCGCCTTGAAGGACCGTGCCGAGATAGACCTCCGGATCGAGCCCGAACAGGGTCTTCGCGGCTTGCGTCTGCTGCGTCGTGTCGGAGTTGGCGGCGTGGACGTTGTTGTTGAGCGCCGACAGTCCCTTGAACGGCCCGATCCCGGCGCGTCCGCTCCAACTGTAGGGCTCGCCGTAGGCCGAGAAGCTCGAGGGGATCGAGGTCGGGTTGGTCTCGCGATCGGCCGATGAATCGAAGCTGCCGGCGGGCCAGCTCGCGACCTCGGCCTTGGCTGCGGCCTCGAACCCGGCCCGGTCGGGGAGGGACATCTTCGATCCCCCCTCGACCGCGACGCCGCGTGCCGGATCGCCGGGATGGGCGGATGGGTCGGCGCTGCCATGCATGAAGTAGGCTGTCGTATTGCTCGCGAGCGCCATGAGCAGGCCGGCATTGAGGTCGGTGTTGGGCGCACCCTCCACCACCTTGCCGGAGGCCGGATCGACCGCCGCGTGACAGAGCGCGCAAGTGATCCCCATGCGCAGGCGTCCGCGGTCGTAGAAGGTGCGGATGCCGAGGATGAAGGCCGAGCCGCGCGCGACGTCGAGGCCGGTCGGGACCAGCTCACCCGTCTTCCAGACCCGGTCGCCCACGGTCACGTCGCGGGCCATGCGGACCTTGAGGTTCGTGGTGCCGCCGCCCCCGAGCAGGAGGATGGCGCGGGCGACCTCGTAGGGCGTCAGGCCGCCGTCGAGCATTCCCATCACGTCG
Source organism: Methylorubrum podarium (assembly GCF_022179745.1). Lineage (GTDB taxonomy): Bacteria > Pseudomonadota > Alphaproteobacteria > Rhizobiales > Beijerinckiaceae > Methylobacterium > Methylobacterium podarium. The sequence continues at coordinate 5,386 of NZ_BPRD01000526.1, read as the reverse complement.
GAGAGGAAGACCTCGTTGCCGAAGGTCTCGCGATAGAAGGCCTCCCGGCCGCGCCTGACCAGCGCGTCATCGATCGCGACGGCGCCGTTCGCGGCGGAGAGGGCTGCGCGTCCCTCGGGTGTGGCGTTCAGCCGCTGCGCCTCTTCCTGCCCGACGCGGCGGCCGAGAACGTCGTAGGCGGTCCGCAGCGGATAGCGTTCCGGGTTCAGCAGTTCGCCATCATCGGGCATCGGTGCGTGACTGAAGCGGACCAAGGATCCGGCGGAAAGAACGGCCCCTCCCGCAATCGCGGAGATCAGGACGACACGAAGTGGCCAAGCCATTAGGGCGTAGGTTCCTCGAGGCAATGAGGAAAAAAAAACGCGTCGAGAAAACTTCTTTCTCGAACTTTCGTTCGTTGCGACTGAAAATAACGTAGGCGAGGCTGGTTTCGATGCGGCACATACGATGCGCACGAGGGGATTTTTGAACCCTTCACATGCCTATGCACAGCGCCCGGCTCTTTTGAGCACTGATAATCTATGTTGGCGCGGGAGCATGCAAATCGCGGGACTAATCCGGCGCCGGGGCGCAAGCCCCGTTTGAGTCCGTGACCTGCCACAGGACCTGATGCCAAAGACTGCCTTCGACGCCATCGCCTTGCCTCTCGACGGTGAGGTGCCGACGCTCCCCCCCGACGTCCAACAACGCCTTGGAGCCCTCCTCGCCGAAGCCTATGCGGGAATGCCGGGCAACCCGAGCGCCGAAGCCGGTCGCTTCGACGCTCTGCTGGCCCGGTTGGAGAGCGTGCTCGTCGCCCAGGAGGGCAAGGACGAAGAGACGTTCCGAGCCGCCATCATCGAGATGACGCCGCGCCTCTACAACTTCGCCATGTCGCTGACGAAGAACCCGTCGGCCGCCGACGACCTCGTGCAGGACACGTTCCTCCGGGCGTGGCGCAGCCGCTCGCGCTTCACCGTCGGCACCAATCTCGGCGCGTGGCTGTTCACGATCATGCGCAACGCCTTCTACTCGCGCCACCGCAAGGAGGTCCGCGAGGTCGCCGACAGCGATGGCGATTACGCCGAGCGCCTGGCCGCCGCACCCGAGCAGTCGGGCCATGTCGATCTGATGGATGCGCAGACGGCGCTCGCCAAACTGCCCCTGCCGATGCGGCAGGCGCTGATCCTCGTGGCGATCGAGAACCTTAGCTACGAGGAAGCGGCGACGGTCATGAACTGCCGCATCGGCACAGTGAAGAGCCGTGTCTGGCGCGCCCGCGAGCAGCTCGCGCAGATCCTCGGCTACAGCGCCGCCGATGTCGGCTCCGACGGCATGACGCTCTCTGCCGTCGGCGGCTCGACCTGGATGGCGTAGACGCCCGCCTCCGAACGGTGCCGTGTCCGGCACCGTCCCGCGTCACGCGCTCATCTGCAATTGCAGCTGAGGCAGGCGCGAGGTCCGGGCGAGGCCGAACTCTTTCAGCGAGACGACTTCGACCAACGCGTCCTTGCGGGCGATGACGACGCTGTTGTCCGGCACCGGCGTCCAGGTCGCGTGCTCCTTGTCCAGCGGCTCGGAGACCACGACGACGCCGTCCGGCGACTGCCGGTAATACATGCTGTTGGCCGCGTCGTTGGCCGCGTAGCGGAAGGCGTAGAGGTCGCGCCCGTCCGCGAGCGCCGCGGTGAAGCGGAACGGGTGGCCGCCCTCGATGCCGCCGACCAACTCCGTCACCTTGGCGAGCGCCAGGGCCGTGGCGGTGATCGGATCGCGCTTCACTTCCGAGGCCATCAGGCCTTGCCCGAGGATGGCGAGGAACAGGGCCTCGGAATCGGTGGTGCCGTTGCGCGACGGGTAGAGCTCGTCGGGGATCAGCGCCTCGATCGGCCGGCGCAGCCGCGACCAGTCGCCGACATAGCCGTTATGCATGAACAGCCACGGTCCGCAGGCGAAGGGATGGCAGTTCGGCCGGGTGATCGGCGTGCCGGTCGCCGCGCGCACATGGGCGAAGAACAGGTGCGAGTGGAGGTGGCGACAGATGTAGCGCAGGTTCTCGTCGGACCAGGCCGGCTGCACCTCGCGGAAGCGGCCGGGCTCGGGATGGTCTCCGTACCAGCCGAGGCCGAAGCCGTCGCCATTGGTACTCGCGGTCGATTCGAGCGCTTTGATGCTCTGCGAGACCAGCGAATGCGCCGGCTCGGTCACGTAATGCTCCAGCGGGATCGTGCGGCCTCGATAGGCGATCCAGCGACACATCGTTTCGAGTCTCCCGCAGCGTTCCAGCGCATCGCGCATCGGGGATGATCGTGGAGAATCCGCGTCACCTTGAGCGCAGCCCGGCGCCGGGGGGCTTCCGGCGCGACGGGTCATGCGTGCAACGCGGGAGCGGCCGATCAGATGCCGTGCGATTGCAGCCACGCTTCGAGCAGGGCGACCTGCCAGAGCTTGGAATTGCCCTTCGGCGTCAGCGTCCCGTCGGGATCGGCGAGCAGGCGATCGACGTAAGCGCGGTTGAAGATCCCCCGCTCCCGGGCGGCCGGACGATCCAGCACGTCGCGCACGAAGTCCATGAACGGCCCGCGGATGTGCTTCAGGGCCGGGACCGGGAAATAGCCCTTCGGCCGGTCGATCACCTCCGCCGGCACGACGGCGCGGGCGGCCTCCTTAAGGATGAACTTGCCGCCGTCACGCACCTTCAGCTCGGCGGGGATCCGGGCGGCCAGTTCGACCAGCTCGTGATCGAGGAAGGGCACCCGCGCCTCGAGCCCGCAGGCCATGGTCATGTTGTCGACCCGCTTGACCGGGTCGTCCACCAGCATGATCCGCTGGTCGAGGTCGAGGGTCTTGTCGATGGCGCTCGTGCTCCGCGACTCGGCGAAGAAGCGGGCGATGAAGTCGCGGCTGTAATCCTCGTCGACGAAGTCGGGGGTCAGGGCCTCGCGCATCTCCGCGTGGTCGCGGTCGAAATAGGCGCGGGCGTAATCGCCCGTCGGATCGGTCGAGCCCATCAGCTTCGGGTACCAGTGATAGCCGCCGAACACCTCGTCGGCGCCCTGACCGCTCTGGATCACCTTCACGTGCCGGGCGACCTCCTGCGACAGCAGCAGGAAGGCCACGGCGTCGTGACTCATCTGCGGCTCAGCCATGGCATGGATCGCCGTCGGCAGGGCTTCCAGCGTGCGCGAGCCGTCCACCACGAGCTTGGCGTGGTCGGTCGCAAAGCGCTCGGCGATGATATCGGAGTACTTGAACTCGTCGCCCTCGACACCGTTCACCGCGTCGAAGCCGACGGAGAAGGTCTTCAGCCCGCTCTGGCCGTTTTGGGCGAGAAGTGCCACGATCACCGACGAATCGAGACCGCCCGAAAGCAGGACGCCGGTCGGCACGTCGGCGATCTGGCGGCGGGCGACCGCCGTGCCAAGGGAGTCGAGCACCGCCGCGCGCCAATCCGCCTCGCTCATGTGGCGGTCTTCCGCGCGCGGGCCCACGGTCAGCGTCCAGTAGGTCTCTTCCCGGCGCGAGCCGTCGGGCTCGAAGGTCAGGGTCGTGGCCGGGTGGACCTTGCGCACGCCCCTGAGGATCGTCAGCGGCGCCGGCACGCCCGCGTGCCAGCTCATGTAGTGGTGCAGCGCCACCTTATCGATCGTCGTATCGACCTCCCCCGCGGCGAGCAGGGCCGGCAGCGAGGAGGCGAAGCGGAAGCGACGGCCGGTTTCCGCGTAGTAGAGCGGCTTGATGCCGAGCCGGTCGCGGGCGAGCGTGACGCGGCCTGAATCGCGCTCGTGGACCGCGAACACGAACATGCCGAGGAAGCGCTTCACGCAGTCCCGGCCCCAGGCATGGAACGCCTTGAGCACGACCTCCGTGTCGCTGGTCGAGAAGAAGCGGTAGCCCTTGGCCGTCAGCTCCTCGCGCAAATCCTTGTAGTTGTAGATGCAACCGTTGAAGACGATCGAGAGGCCGAGTTCGGCATCGATCATCGGCTGCTGGCCGGCCTCCGACAGGTCGATGATCTTGAGGCGACAATGGCCGAACACGACGCCGCCCTGGCCGTGAAGGCCGCCGGCATCGGGTCCGCGGGGGCGCAGAACCTCCATCATCGCCCGCACGGCGTTCGGATCGGCCGCGCCGCCGAAATTCATCTCTCCGCAGATACCGCACATCGTCGCCGGCCGTCCTCGTCTCGTCCTCGGTGTCCGAACCTGAGCGTCAGAACCGGATGGCGCCCGGCCCGTTCCCTGCCGCCGGCGAAACCCTCATCGTCGTCCGATGCCGCGCGGCACGTCCGCTCCGGTCGGTCCGACCAAGCGATTTTCGAGCCATTGCCGGGTGATCCCCCTCGGGACCTCACCGGCGGATCGAGGCGGTGGGGGCGCCTCAGGCCGGGAGCTTCAGCCCCTCGCGGGCGAACACCGCCCGAACCGCCGGGCGCTCGGCCATGCGGCGGGCATGCGCGGTCCAGGCCGGGAAGCGGGCCGGCATGTCGAAGCCGATGACCGGACCGCGGGCCCAGATCCAGTACACCATCAGGTAGGGATCGACGACGCTGTAGCCCTCGCCCAGCGCCCAGCCGCCGTTCGAGAGACGCACCTCGGTCATGGTGCAGAGATCGCCGAAGGTGTCGGCGCCCTTGGCCCGGATTTCGGGGAAGGCGGCCTCGTCGGCGCTGTAGCGCTCCGGCCGGCGGACATGGGCGTAGGCGACCTGATGCCCGGTCGAGAGCCACGCCATCCACTCGTCGGCGACCGCCTGCCCGCGCAGGTCCTGCGGCAGCAATCCGGCCTCCGGATGCGAGCGGGCGAGGTGGCGCAGGATCGCCGCGCTCTCGGTGAGGACCCAGCCGTCCTCGTAGAGCGCCGGGACGCGCCCGCGCTCGTTGACCGCGAGATATTCCGGTGCGCGCTGATCGCCCTTGGCGAGGTCGAGGCGGACGGTCTCGTAGGGCGCGCCGATCTCCTCCAGCACGATGTGGGAGGCGAGCGAGCAGGCGCCGGAGGCGTAGTAGAGGGTGCGGGCGGTCATGACGGCGACTCACTCGGTGCGAAGGCCAAGGATGAGTGCGAGCTGATGCCGGACATCAGCGAGCACGGCGCTCGGCACTGAGCCGATGCGGCGAAGAATCCGATTCTGCCGATCGATCGACCGGATCTGATCCGTGAGGACGGCACCTCTCACCCCGAGCCCTTCAGGCAGGAACACCTTGGTCGGCCAGGGATCGAGATTGCTGGTGACGGGGCAAATGACGGCGCGCTTCGTCAGCGTATGCATTTCGGCGAAGGAGACGACGAGGGCCGGCCGCTCCTTCACAGTGCGCAGTGGGCCGACGACCTGCACCATTGCTGGCACGTGCTGCTGACCGGCGAGGATGCCGGCTACTACGCGAGCTTCGCCGACAAGCCGGTCG
>NZ_BPRD01000525.1 GCF_022179745.1 Methylorubrum podarium | reverse complement strand
CAGCGTGCCCGCTCGATGGCGAGCGAAGTCGGGGCGGAGATCGCCACCAGGACCGAGGCGCCGAGCGTCGCGGCCTTCTCCGCCATCTCGAAGGAGCAGCGGCTGGTGATGACGAGGAAACCCTCGTCCGGCCGCACGCCCCGGCGCAGCAGCGCGCCGATGCACTTATCCAGAGCATTGTGGCGGCCGACATCCTCGCGCACCGCGGACAGGGCCCCGTCGAGCCCGGCCCAGCCGGCGGCGTGGACCGCGCGGGTCTCCCGGTTGAGGGTCTGGCGGTCGGAGAGGGCCGTCAGCGCCGTCTGGATCGCCGCGAGCGTCACCTGCGGACCTTTTCCCGAACGGGTCCGGGCGGTCGGCAGGGCGGAGAGATCCTCGATGCCGCACACGCCGCAGCCGGTGCGGCCGCTGATCGCGCGCTTGCGGGCGAGGTGCTCGCGCAGCCGCCCCGGGGCGAGATCGACCAGGAGCCGCAGGCCGCCCTCGCCGGGCTCGACGGCGACGCCGCGGATCTCGTCGGGCGACTCGATCACGCCCTCGGTGAGGCTGAAGCCGTAGGCGAAGTCCTCGAGGTCGGCCGGCGTCAGCATCATCACCGCGTAGGGCACGGTGCCGTAGACGACGTTGACCGGCATCTCGACGGCGAGCGCTCGGGCGTCGGGCCGCGCCTCGGGCGCGTCGTAGGCGACGACGAGCGTTCCGACCTTGATCGACGTCGCAGGAGGCCCGTCGCCGACATCGTATTCAGAATTACGGCTGAGATCCTGCATCCGTATCCCCAGAAGCAGCCAAATTGCCCGTCGCGCAACCCTGCCGCCGCGTCCAAGCGACGCTTAGCGACGCTGTTGCGGTTGCGGTTTTACGATCAGTATGGTTCTACGTCGCAACCGCCCATCCGGCAGCGATACGGTCACGCCGGAACCGGCAAGGCCCGCGACAAGCTCGGGCAGTCCTCGGATTTGCGACGCCGGTCGGCAAATTCAAGGGCAAACAAACCATAGGCATCAGGGGAGCCAAGCGGGGATATGCGGACGACGCAGGTGCAACATCGGTCATCGTGGGGGCTCGCCGCGCTCGGCGCTCTCCTCGGTTCGTCCTCCTCCGCTCTCGCGGCCGGAATCGGTCAGCCCGAGCCGTGGCAGATGAGCCGTCAGATCCCGGTCACGGCCGAGGCCGCCGACCTCCTCAATTTCGAGCACGGACTGCACTGGCTCGCCTTCGCGATCTCGGTCTTCGTTCTCGGCCTCATTCTCTACTGCGTCTTCAAGTTCAACGAGAAGACGAACCCCACGCCGTCGCGCACCACGCACAACACGATGATCGAGGTGGCCTGGACCATCATCCCGGTCCTGATCCTCGTGGCGGTGGCGATTCCCTCGTTCCGCACCCTGCGCACGCAGCTCTCGGACCCGAAGGCCGACGTCGTGGTCAAGGTGGTCGGCCATGCCTGGTACTGGTCCTACGTCTACCCGGCCGAGGGCGACAAGGGCGGCTTCACCTTCGATGCCAACGTCGACGAGGAGCAGCAGCCGAAGCTTCTCGCCACCGACAACGACATGGTCGTGCCGGTCGGCAAGATCGTGAAGGTGCAGGTGACCTCGGACGACGTCATCCACTCCTGGGCGATCCCCTCCTTCGGCGGCAAGATCGACGCGATCCCCGGCCGCCTGAACCAGTGGTGGTTCAAGGCCGACCGCGAGGGCACCTATCACGGCCAGTGCTCCGAGCTGTGCGGCGCCCGTCACGCCTACATGCCGATCACCGTGCGCGTGGTCAGCGAGCAGGCCTATGCCGAGTGGCTGACCGAGGCGAAGACCAAGTACGCCGCCATCGACAACGGCGCGCGCCTCGCGGACGCCCGCTGACGCTTTCCCGTGCCGGCGCGAGCCGGCCGGTTCTCCCTTCGCCAGAGGCGACAGACATCTGATTAAGGCAAGGATCGATGGCCACCGCCACAGCACATGCCGGGCATGACGCCCACCACGACCACAAGCCCTCCTTCTTCTCCCGCTGGTTCCTCTCGACGAACCACAAGGACATCGGCACGCTCTACCTGGTCTTCGCCTTCATGGCGGGCATCATTGGCGCGTTCCTGTCCTTCGGCATCCGCATGGAGATGGAGGAGCCCGGGCTCCAGTACTTCTCCAACCCGGCGACCTACAACGTGTTCGTCACCGGCCACGGCCTCATCATGGTGTTCTTCATGGTGATGCCCGCCCTCATCGGCGGCTTCGGCAACTGGTTCGTCCCGCTGATGATCGGCGCGCCGGACATGGCGTTCCCGCGGATGAACAACATCTCGTTCTGGCTGACGGTGTCGGGCTTCGCCTGCCTCCTCTGCTCGCTGTTCGTCGAGGGCTCCCCCGGCGCGGCCGGCGCGGGCACCGGCTGGACCGTCTACCCGCCGCTCTCCTCCTCCACCGGCCATCCCGGCCCGGCGGTCGACTTCGCGATCTTCTCGCTCCACCTCGCCGGTGCGGGCTCGATCCTCGGCGCGATCAACTTCATCACCACCATCCTCAACATGCGCGCCCCCGGCATGACGCTGCACAAGATGCCGCTCTTCGCCTGGGCCGAGCTCGTCACCGCGTTCCTGCTGCTCCTGTCGCTCCCGGTGCTGGCCGGCGCGATCACGATGCTGCTGACCGACCGCAACTTCGGCACCACCTTCTTCGACCCGGCCGGCGGCGGCGACCCGGTGCTCTACCAGCACCTGTTCTGGTTCTTCGGTCACCCCGAGGTGTACGTGATGATCCTGCCGGCCTTCGGCATCGTCTCGCACATCATCGCCACCTTCTCGCGCAAGCCCGTCTTCGGCTACCTCGCCATGGCCTACGCCATGGTCGCCATCGGCGTCGTCGGCTTCGTCGTGTGGGCCCACCACATGTACACCGTCGGCCTGTCGCTCCAGACGCAGTCCTACTTCGTCTTCGCGACCATGGTGATCGCGGTCCCGACCGGCGTGAAGATCTTCTCCTGGATCGCGACGATGTGGGGCGGCTCGATCCGCTTCACCGCGGCGATGCACTGGGCGGTGGGCTTCATCTTCCTGTTCACGGTCGGCGGCGTCACCGGCGTCGTGCTCGCGAACTCCTCGGTCGATAAGTACCTGCACGACACCTACTACGTCGTCGCGCACTTCCACTACGTGCTCTCGCTCGGCGCCGTGTTCATCATCTTCGCCGGTGTCTACTACTGGTTCCCGAAGATGACCGGCCACGTCATCCCCGAGTGGGCGGGCAAGCTGCACTTCTGGCTAGCCTTCATCGGCGCGAACGTCCTGTTCTTCCCGATGCACTTCCTCGGGCTCGCCGGCATGCCGCGCCGCTACGCCGACTACCCGGAGGCGTTTGCCGGCTGGCACAAGGTCGCCACGCTCGGCGGTCACATCTTCGCCCTCAGCATGGTCGTGTTCGTGATCGGCATCGTGCTGGCCTTCCGCTCCAAGACCCGCGCCGCGGACAATCCGTGGGGCGAGGGTGCCACCACCCTGGAGTGGACCCTGTCCTCGCCCCCGCCCTTCCACCAGTTCGAGACGCTCCCCAAGATCGTCGACGAGCCGGCCCACTAAGGCGGGACGAACACATCAGGATCGCGAGGACCGCCGAGGCGGTCCTCGCTCTTTCCCGGGGGCCTCTCGCCGCTTCAGAGAGGCCTCCCGCAAAGGGCGGCGCCAGGAACGGCGCGATCCGAGACCATCAGAACAAGCGTCAGATCACGGTTTCCATGACGAGCCTGTCGAACAGCCTGAGCGCCGACGCCGGCCGCGTGTCGCTCTCCTCCGCCGCGGGCGGC
>NZ_BPRD01000524.1 GCF_022179745.1 Methylorubrum podarium | reverse complement strand
TGACCCCTACCATGTCAAAGTTATTTGCTGAGTTTCTGCGAGCCTCCCCGAACCTCCGCCAGCATCCGTAAGCCATTGATCTGGCGTTGCTTCTACCTGTTCCGTCTTGTACCTTGCCTCCGCGAGCATCCCGTGGCGTCCCTATGACGTGCCGTCACGGTGCCGTCACGGGAGGCGGATGGATGGCAAAGACGAGGATCACGAAGCGGTCGGTGGACGGCCTCGATCCAACGGACAAGGCTTTCGTGGTCTACGACACCGAGCTTTCCGGGTTCGGTGTGCGGGTCGCCCCCTCTGGCTCGAAAACCTACATCGTGGAGTATCGCCCCGGCAGCGGCGGCCGGTCTGTGCGGAGCGTTCGGCTGGCACTCGGCCGCCACGGCGTCATCACCGCAGACGAGGCGCGCAAGCTCGCTCGCGATCGGCTCGCTCAGGCACGCCACGGTGATGATCCAGCCGCACAGCGTCGGCAGGAACGTGAGGCCAAGACCGTGAGCCAGATCGCCGAAGTCTGGATGACAGAATCGGTTGAGCCGAAGCTCGCAGCCGGCACCGCGACCCTCTACCGGCACTACCTGGACAAGCACGTCCGGCCCGCCCTCGGCACCCGGAAGGCAATGACCATCACGTCAGCCGACATCGACGCCTTGCACGGGAGGCTCGGGAAGGCAGGGACCAAAGCCACGGCCAATCGTCTTTCCTCGATGCTCTCGGCGATGTTCAATTTTGCCGCCCGTCGCAGCCTCGTCCCCGCGGGCTTCACCAACCCTGTCCGCGGCCTGGAAAAGTTCACCGAGGAGAAGCGAGAGCGCTACCTATCCACCGCGGAGCTCCAGCGCCTGGGGGCCGTCCTGCGGGATGCGGAGACGGTCGGAATCTCCTGGGAGCCCGATCCCACCAAAAAAACGAAGCACGCCGCCAAACCGGAAAACCGGCGAGAAATCTATTCGCCCCACGTCGTCGGTGCGATTCGGCTGTTGCTGCTCACCGGCTGCCGCCTCCGTGAAATTCTCAACCTTCGATGGGGAGACGTCGACTTCGAGCGCGGCATGATCTTCCTCGCCACGTCGAAGACGGGCCGGCGCGCGGTGGTCCTGAATGCCCCTGCCTTCGCAGTGCTTGAGGGTTTGCCTCGCGCCGGAGATTACGTCATCGCCAGCAGTGACCCGGCGAGGCCCCGCACCGATCTCAAGAAGCCGTGGGCCCGAATCACCGAGGCCGCCGAGTTGCCCGGCCTCAGGATCCACGATCTGCGCCATTCATTCGCGAGCATCGGCGCGGGCGGCGGCATGGGCCTCCCGATCGTTGGGAAGCTCCTCGGGCACACCCAACCCTCTACGACGGCACGCTATGCGCACCTCGACGCGGATCCGGTCCGAGCGGCATCCGATCGAATCGGCAGTACGATCTCTGCAGCATTGGAAAGCAAGCCGCTGGCAGAGGTGATTCAGATCGCAGGTGTCCGCAAGCAGGCTTGACTAGAACGAAGCATCCCATACTATCTCTCAGCCTGCCGGTTCTACCCCGGGAGGACGTCCGTTTCAGGCGATCTGGCGCCTGAAGTCTGGCTACTCACAAATTCCGCTGCCCGGATGGTCCGGTGTGCGCGATACAGCGTCAGCCTCGCTTGTGAGGCGTGCTGGTCTTAGGACCGCACGCTTCTTCTATGCCTGTCCTAGACCAGCCGCCCCACTCGCAAAACGTGGGGAAGTAAGTTGGAAAGTACAGCTAAGATCCAAGTCGAAAATCGGCTTTTAACAACTCAAGAATCCGCGAATTACGTCGGACTTGGTGTTCATCGACTCGAAAAGCTGCGAATCAGCGGCGGCGGCCCCGAGTTCATCAAGCTCGGCAGATCCGTCCGATACGAGCGGGCCGCGCTGGATGCGTGGATCGCCGCGTCCCGCCGTCGCTCCACTTCGGAGGCGAAGGCGTGATGCTCGGCCTTCCCCCTCCCCGACCCGTCCAGCCCGGCGAACTGGACCAAATCCTCGAAGAGCTCGCAGAAGGCGGGATCGAGCCAAACCGCCTGCGCGTCCTCCGTCGCGCTGTTGAGCGCGGCTGCCCCTCGGATCTCGCAGCAGCCGTGGCCGATGCCTTCGACCACCGGCAACAGGAAACTCAAGCTACCGAGGAGTCGCGATGAGCGCGCTTTCATTCTCCCAGCGCTGCGATCAAGCCATGCGGTGCGAGGCCATGTTCGCTGGCGCCGAATGGGCAGCGGAGGCGAGTTTTCCGACCCTGGTAACGCTCGCGAACCTGGACGTCGAAGCGATAGCCGATCGGCCCGGCGATCTACGGGACGCCGCCTGGGCGCTCACCGATCCACAATGCCTGTCCGGTGACGCGTGGGCGGAAACCCATCTTGGCACCCCTGATCCGTCGCCAACCTGGATTCGTTACTGGATCGCGGGCGCGATGGAGGAGTTCCGCCTGAGTTTCGAGAAAGGCCGTGCCGGCGCCCCGCGCGAGGTCACCGCATGAACGACTCACGCGGCCGGGCCTACAAAGGCGGCCTGACGGCGCTCGCTCGCGGGAAACTCACCGTGGGCGCATTCTACCGCAACTCCGAGAAGACTGTGGAGCTCCGGCTTCACGACGCACGCGGCAGGACGCAGGAGGCGGTGCTGAGCCTCCCGCAGGCCCGTGAAGCATTGCTGCACCTTTCGGGTGCCGTGGCAGCCCTCGAATCTCTCGCCCGCCACGACGGGTCGCCCTGTAGCTCCGCGCCTCGTGAGGGTGCGGCAGAGTCCCAGACCGATGAACAAGCCGGCTGACCCGCGCACGCGAACGGTTCGTGCGGAGGAGGAAGCACGGCTAACACGCCAGAAATTCGAATTGCTGGAGGTGGCCAGCACCGACGAACGCCTCAAGCCGGGCGAGTTTCGGTTTTTCTCGCGCCTGCTCAAACACCTCGACAAGGGAACCTGGACGGCAACTGTCGGCGACGAACGCATGATTGCCGAGGTGCCAAAGTGTGGGGATAGCTCAGTCTGCAACTCACACCGGAAGGCGCTCGCGAGCCATGGGTGGCTCACCTATGAGCCGGGCAATGGCAAGCGAGCGACGGTCTACAGCTTTCCCCAGGAGCCGCCGTACGACGCAATCATGAAGCTCGACGCCCGGCAGCGGACGCTTTCCGACCGCAGAGAGCAGCGAGGCTTCAGGTCCCAAAATCAGGATCGAGACCTGGGCGGTGAACCAACCCAGGGGTGGGCCAGAAACCAACCCAGGGGTGGGC
>NZ_BPRD01000523.1 GCF_022179745.1 Methylorubrum podarium | reverse complement strand
AGGGGGAGGAGAGAAGCGACGGAGGCCGAAGCGATCAACCGGAAACGGCATGAAATGTCCGAGCCTGCCGTTCGCCGAGGCGTACGGTTCGAGCGGGCACGGCACGATTGCTCGGACACCGGAAGAGGGGGGAAGCCATGGACGTCTGGTCCCATTCTCGTGAGACCGCCGCCGCGGGATGGGGTGTCTACGGGGTCCGTGACGCCATCGTCTTCGCCGTCGGCTTCATTCTGGCGCTGGTGCTGGTCGCGCCGTTCGGCTGACGGAGGCTGGCTGCTCAGCCCTCGGTGCAATTCGCCGCGAACAGCGCCCGCGCCCGCTCCATGGCGGTGAACGCCGCCGGACTCGCCGGGCTGCGCAGTTCCGGCCCCTCGGGCAGCCGCCCGAGGAAGTTTTCCGCCAGATCGGCGACGAACGGGCGCGGCCCGGTATGGGCGCCCATGCGGTTCCTCACATCGACCGTGCCGCACAGCGCCCAGGCCCGGCCGATCCGCAGGTCGGCGACCCTGGCTTCCGGATCGCGCATCTGTTTCTCGATCAGGACCAGAGCCGCGCGCGCCGCCTCCGCACCGACACCCGTGTCGGAGCCGTCCACGACGGTCTGAGCCTCGGCCGCGATCGCGCCGGCCAGGATCAGGGAAGCCGCGAGAGCGGTCGTACGCCGACGCATCGATTTCAGCTTCCCTTGGCCACGACCTCGATGTCGCGGTCCATGCCGCTCTCCACCTTGAACTCGCGGGTGAAGACCTGCCCGTCGTGGCGGGCGATCAGCACGTAGTCGCCCTCCGCCAGGGTCACGGAGGGGAAGGCGCCGATCGCCTCGCGGATCGTGTCGCCGCCCGGCGTCAGCACGCTGAAGGCGGTGCCGGCGAAGGCTTCGGAGCCGGGGGCCGCCACGAGCTTCAGGGTCACGGTGGCGGCGCGGTGGTTCATGGTCGCGTCGGTGACCTTGCCGTTCTCAACCCGGAGGTCGGCGCGCTGGATCGCGTTCGAGTCGCCGTAGCTCGACACGACGTGGTAGGTCCCCTCGGGCAGGCGCACGATCTCGCCGGCCTTGATGCCGCTGCGCACGAGGCGCCCTTCCGAGTTCGTCCCGATCGGCACGTAGACCGAGAAGCCGAGCTGGTTGCCCGGGATCTTCTGGTCGCCGACCGCCCCCGACAGCTTGAGGGCGCCCGCGGTGACGCGGAGCTGATCCGTGTTGGCGGTGCCCGCCATGGTGATCCGCTTCGACGCGCTGGCATAGCCGTAGGTGACGGTGGCGACGTAGGCGCCGGCCGCGAGCTTGAAGGTCGGGGCGGGATCGTTCGAGCGGGCGACGATGGCCGGGCGGGTGCCGTCCCCGTTCTCGCCGTAGATGCGCCAGGTCAGGCCGGAGCGGATCGGCCCGTTCGCGCCGACGAAGACCGCCGAGAGTGACAGGTCCGCCTCGCCTTCCGCCGCGGGCGGCGGCAGAACCGGCCCGGTGATCCCCGGCGAGGGCAGGCCCGGCCCGAACGGCGTCGGCGCCTGCGCGGCGGCCGGCGCGATCGCGACGAGACCGGCCAGAGCGGCGGACAAGGAAACGGTCTTGCAGCCTGCGGACCCGCGTCCCATCGTCCCCGTTCCTTCCGCTCGCCCCACAGGACACCGTCTGGCGCCGTCTCGAGCGCCTGCGCGCTCTTGAAACCCGACCGTGGCGGCGGCATGGCGGTCGTGATCCGAGCTTCACCCTCTCAACGCGGATTGTCCATGACCGAGATCCGAGACGCCACTCAGACCGGCACCCTTCCCCTGCTGCGCACCCGCCGCTCGGTGCCGCCGATGCTGCTCGACGGGCCAGGCCCGACGGCGGAGGAACTCGACGGCTGGCTCGCCATCGCTGCGCGGGTGCCCGACCACGGCAAGCTCGCCCCCTGGCGCTTCCTCGTGATCGAGGGCGAGGCGCGGA
>NZ_BPRD01000522.1 GCF_022179745.1 Methylorubrum podarium | reverse complement strand
CAAGGGGGAGGAGAGGAGCGACGGCGACCGAAGCGATCGACCGGAAACCGTATCAAAACATCCCGTTCGGATTGGCGGAGTCTTCCGGCAGGATCTGCAGCACATCCCAGTGCTCGACGATTCGGCCTTCGTCATCGAGGCGGAAGATGTCGATGGCCGCGTAGTCGTGGTCGCCCGGCCAGTGCTGGAGACAGTGCAGCACGACCAGATCGCCCTCGGCGATCGCCCGCTTCACCTCGACCCGCTTGCCCGGCCACTCGCGGGCCATGCGCTCGAAATAGGCGATGAAGCCGTCCTTGCCGCTCGCCACGTGCGGGTTGTGCTGGATGTAGTCGCCGCCGGCGTAGCGCTCGATCGCCTCGCGCGGCCGGCACGCGTTGAACATCAGCTCGTAGAAGGCGATGACGGTCGCCTTGTTCGTCGCGAGGTCGGTCATGCGTGGCTCCGAGCGTGAACGGCTCGATCAGGCCGCCCCGTGCGGCCGCACGCCGCGCATCATGCCCGAACGGCGACGGTCCGTCCCCTACTCCGCCGGAGCCGGCATGCTCGACATGCGCGGCTCGAAGCGGCCCTCGCCGACGGGCTTCATCTCGACGCGGCGGTCGTGGTGCTTGAGCAGGGTCGAGCGGTGGCCGATCGAGACGATGGTGGTGCCGGGCAGGCTCTCGCGCAGGGTCCGGTAGATCGTGGCCTCGGTCTCCTCGTCGAGGGCGGCGGTCGATTCGTCGAGGAACAGCCAATCGGGCTTGGCCAGGATCGCCCGCGCGATGGCGAGGCGCTGCTGCTCGCCGCCGGAGAGGCGCCGATCCCAGGTATCGACCGCGTCGAGCTGGTCGGCGAGCTGCGGGAGCTGGGCGGCGCGAAGCGCCTCGCGGATCGCCTCGTCGGAGAAGGTATCGACCGTGTGCGGATAGGCCACCGCGCCGCGGAGCGTGCCGAGCGGGAGGTAGGGCCGCTGCGGCAGAACCAGCGCCGATTGTCCGGCCGGCACGTCGACCCGGCCCTTGCCGAATGGCCAGATCCCGGCGATCGCCCGGAACAGGGTCGACTTGCCCGAGCCCGAGGGGCCGGTGAGCAGGGTCGCGCCCCCCTTCGGCAGGTCGAGCGCGCCCGCCCGCACGATCTCGCGGCCGTCGGGCAGGGCCAGCGCCAGGTCGCGGGCGGTCACGGAACCGGCGGTGTCGTTGCCGTTGGCAAGGCCGTAGCCGGCCCCGGCCAGGGCCTCGGCCTTGGTCATCGCCCGCTTGAACGAGCCGAGACGGATCGTGTTCGCCTTGTAGGCGGCGAGGATGGTGTAGGAATTGATGAAGAAGTTCAGCGAGTTCTGGACGTTGCTGAAGGCGTTCGAGGTCTGCTGCAGGGCGCCCAGGGTAATCTTCTTGGCGAAGAACGACGGCGCGGCGATGACGAGCGGGAAGATCGCGCTCGCCTGCCGGTAGCTGAAGGTGAAGGCGATCAGCTTGATGCGGCGGAAGATGATGCCGACGTAGTTGTCGACGATGGCGTGGAACAGGGTGGCCAGCCGCGAGGTTTCGGCCCGCTCGCCCCGCAGCAGCGCGATCTGCTCCGAGTAGATGCGGTTGCGCGCCAGCGCGAAGCGGAAATCCGCCTCGACCTGCTCCTGCCGGTAGTCGAGGCCGATGAGCGGCTTGCCGATCAGGTGGGTCAGCCAGGTCCCGACCACCGCGTAGGCGATCACCAGCCAGACCAGGAAGCCCGGGATCACCGTGTCGGTGAACGGCAGCACGAAGTCGCGCGAGAGCGTCCAGAGGATGACGATGAAGGAGACGAGCTGCGCGGCCTGCGACAGCAGCCGGGTCGAGAGGGTGGTGGTCTGGGCGATGAAGTTGTTGACGTCCGACTGGATGCGCTGATCCGGGTTGTCGGCGTGCTCGTCGACGAACGGGATGCGGTAATGCGTGCCCTGCCCGAGCCAGCGCTCGTAGAGGTTGTGGGTGAGCCAGGTGCGCCAGCGGAGCTGGAGGCCGGAATCGACGTAGATGTCGAACATGCCGATCACGACGTTGAGGATCGCCAGCGGCACGAAGATGTAGCCGAGCTGGTACCAGAAGGCGGCCGCGTCGAACTCCTGCAGCGCGTTGTACATGTCGCGGTAGAAGAAGTTGAACCGCAGCGTCAGCGCCACGTCGGCGAAGTTCACGAAGATCGACAGCGCCACGAGGTTGCGGCCGATCTGCCCCTCGGTGCGTCCGAACCGGCGGAACATGCCGATCTCGCGGCTCGGCGCGTCGTGACTCGCGAAGTAGGGGTCGGCGATCAGGGTGATGTCCCGGATCGGCGCCCAGTACGAGATGGCGAGCACGATGCCGCCGAACACCACCGAACCGGTCGCCGCGAAGTCCGGCGGCAGCAGCGCCGCGACGATGGCGGGCAGCGCGCCCATGGCGGCGAGCGTCTTGGCCCCCGCGAGCACGAGGTAGCCGATTCCGTAGACCGAGACGAAGATCTTGAGATAGGCGGAGAGATTCTTCGAGGCGATCAGGATGCCCGCCATCGCGAAGCCCGCGAGCGAGACATAGAGCGGCGGGCTCGGGATCCCGGGCATGGCGAGCAGCAGGAGCGCGAAGAGCGCCGTGAGCACGGCCTGGATGCCGAGCCTGCTCTTGAATGCGGCCACGCGGATCACTCCTTCTCGCTGCTCCGGCCCTGGCCCATCCCCGTTCGGGGTGACGCGCCGGCGGACGGGGTTCAATCGCCGAATGCGGCGCCCCTGGCTATCCGTCGTGGCGAGAACGTGGCGCGGGGCCGCGCCTGTCACGTGAAATTTCCGTCACGTCGCGGGTTGGAGAGGCGGCTTACCAGTGCCGCGGGCCGCCGGGTGCGACACCGTGGACCGGTGCCGGACGCGGCTCGAGGCCGTCGCGATCAGTTCGCGTCCCAGTTCCAGTCACCGTAATCCGGCTCGCGGCAGCGATAGCCGATCGGACATTGCGGGTTGTCGCGGGTGGGGACGAAGCGCAATTCGGCGATCTCGCTGAGTTCGCAGAAGCTGCGGTCGCGCACGAAGCGCTCGGGCGGGCGTCCGCCGAAGCCGAGCGTCACCGCGCCCTCCGCCTTCACGATCGCCATCGCTTCCGCACAGGTCGGGCGCGCCGTTTGCGTGCGCGGCTGGGCGAAGGCGGGAGCAAGGGCGATGGGCGACGTCAGGAGGGGCGCCAATGCCGAGCCGAGAACGGCGAGGGTGACAGGTTTCATCACGCGGGTACGGCCGACGACCGTCGCGGCCGCCAAGCTTGACCATGGCAGGTTCCGCTTGCGGCGGGAAGGGGTTGCCGTGCCTCTGC
This sequence comes from Methylorubrum podarium, assembly GCF_022179745.1. Classification (GTDB taxonomy): domain Bacteria; phylum Pseudomonadota; class Alphaproteobacteria; order Rhizobiales; family Beijerinckiaceae; genus Methylobacterium; species Methylobacterium podarium. The sequence goes on along the minus strand of NZ_BPRD01000522.1, from coordinate 1,935 downwards.
CGCATTCGGAGAGTCTATCCTGGCGCGCGGGCCACGACGGGCCGAAGCATCCGGTGGATGGGAGCGACGCCGAGGCACGGGCGAATCCTTCCTCCACCGCGGCGCGTTCGGGAAGGCGGCGCGCTTCGTGCGTAGCGTAGATCGAGGATGCGGGCGGGCCGGTGCGCCGGGCGAATCGCGACCGCACGGCTCGATTGCTGAAAGGTATTTTCGGACGCTAGGATGACGATGTCGGGTGTACGGGCCGAAGGGGCGACGGCGGTGCCGATGATGACGGAAGGCGCGCAGGACGCGGACGGGAAGGACGCGGCGCGGGAGGCTCCCCCTTCCGCCCTGTCGCGACGCCTCACGATTCCCGTCATCCTCGCGGTGGGCTGGGGCGCCCTGTTCGCCTACACGCTGACCGTGCTCACCGATGACGGGCCGGTGGCGGCACCGGCCGGGCACACCCGGCTGGCCACGGCCGACGGGATCGACGTGCCGGAGGTCCGGCTGCCCGAGCCTGAGCGGCCGGCCGCGCCCGCCGCCACCCCGCCGGCGCGGGTGCTCACGGTCGCCGCGCCCGCCCCGCCGCTGGACACCGTCGTGCCCCAGGCCGAGCCGCGCCCCGTCGCGCCGCTGGTGGAGCGGGCGGCCTTCGTCGGCATCTGGGGGCCCAATCCGGTCGCCTGCGGCCAGCGCCAGCGCCGCCGCGGCTTCCTGCCCGCCACGATCACCGAGGACGGCGCCAAGGCCGGGCGCACCATCTGCCGCTTCCGCAACAACCGCCGCGAGGGCAGCGCCTGGACCATGGCCGCCGATTGCAGCGAGCGCGGCCGCCGCTGGACCTCGCAGGTCCGCCTCCTCGTCGAGCACGACCGGCTCACCTGGACGAGCGGCAAGGGACAGGCGAACTACATCCGCTGCGGCCGCAGATCCGACTGAGGCACGGCTACGCCGCATCGGCCACGGCGAACCGCAGCCGCAGGGCGCGGGCCCGGAACACGATCCGCTCCGGCGCGAACCGCCACAGGCGCTCCGCCCCGTCGATCCGCTCGTCCTCGGCCGGATCGAGCACGACTTCGGTGCGCCCGCTCATTTGCAGCAGGTCGCCGGTCGCGAAATCCGGAAAGACGAGCCCCGCCCGCGGGTTGGCCAGCAGGTTGCCCAGCGTGTTGAAGAAGCGGTTGCCGGAATAATCGGGGATCGTGAGGCGGCCGTCCGCCCCGACCCGCACGAAGCCGGCCGGACCGCCCCGGTGCGAGACGTCGATCTGCCGCCGTCCGTCCGCGTCCTCGACGTCGCTCGCGACGAAGAAGGTTTCGGCCGCGGCGACGAGCGCCCGCGCCGCCGGGTCGAGCCGGTCCGACAGGACGGGGGGCGGCCGGGTTCCGCGCGGCCCGTCCGGTCTCGTCGCGTGCCGGCTGCGGATGTATTGCGGGCAGTTGCCGAAACTCTGCTCGACGCGGATCGCGAAGCCGTCCGGGCCGGTCCGCTCGATGCGTCCGTTGAGGCGGTTGCGGCGGCGCGTGGCGAGCTCGATGCCGAGCAGGGCCACGCCCTCCCCGTCCTGCAGTCCCGCCTCGGCCGGGTCGTCCGGCTCGCGGGGCGTCTCCACCCGGAGGTGGAATGGGTCGGGTGCGTGGAGGAAGCCCGGCGCCCCCTCCCGCAGGGTCGCCCAGGGGCGGCCCTCCCCGTCCACGCTGCCCAGCACCGCGAAGGACAGGAGCGGGAAGAACGCCCGGTGCTGCTCGTTCAGGTAATCGCGAATCACCCGAGGGCCGAGTTCGGCCATCCGCCCGGCGATGCCGACATGCGCCTGGATCGCCACCTCGCCCCGGTGCCAGGGCGAGGATGGGGTCGCGGCCTGCGCGCTCATGCCGGGCCTCCCGCCGCGTTCAAGCCCACCGGCGAGGCCGGGAGCGCGACGAAGCCGGGCAGCGCCTCGACGCGGGC
>NZ_BPRD01000521.1 GCF_022179745.1 Methylorubrum podarium | reverse complement strand
CGTGATCGAGGGGCACGTGCCCGCATCGGCCATCAAGCGGCTGCTGGTGGAGAAGCCTGCCGGCACCGGCCTCGCGGTGCCCGGCATGCCGGTCGGTTCGCCCGGCATGGAGGTCGACGGGGTGGAGCCCGCCACCTACGAGGTGGTGCTGTTCGGCCCGGGCGTGCGCACCACCTTCGCGCGATTTCGCGGCGGGCAGGCCGTCTAGCCGGGCATGGCGGCACGCCCGCCCTGGCAAGCAGGGGGCTTCTTGACCGAGGTCGACCGGACCGCCGCGGCATTGACCTTCGAGCGCGACGACGAGGACGAACTCTTGGCTTGCGGCGTCGGCCCGCGCATCGCCGTCGCCATCGTCAACACGAGCAAGACATCGGCCGGCTTGGGCCGCCTCGACAACGTCCGCCACGGGACGGGGGAGCCGAGGCGGCTCTTGCCGAGGGCCTCGGGGGCGGCGCCACCGTCGGTCTCGTCGAGCTGAGGATTGCGTGCGGTGACGATCGCCATCCTGAGGCCTCGCCGCAGGTCAACCGGGGGCGCCGCGGCGGCACTGGCGGGGTGCCGGCCTTCCCAACGCAGGGCCCACCCACCGCGCTGTGGCTGGATGCAGGGAGCCCACAACGTCGCGGTCGTCGCGAGCCCTGCCGACATCTGGTTCGAACCCGGGGCACCCGAATCGGGCGACGCGCCGAGACAGCGGCCTTGGGACTGGGCGGTCGAAGCGCCGGCCGCCCTCGCGTGGGGAGCTCGGGCAAAACGGCAGGGTGGTGCCGCTAATCCTCGATCCAAGCGAGCTGCCGCCGGTACACCTGACCCTCGCCGCCACAGGACCGGCAATCGAAGTCGTGCCGCTGCCCCGTCCCCTTGCAGCTCGGGCACGTCACCAAGTCATACTGTGACCAGTCGTACCGGTCCGCCAGCTGCCGTTCCATGCGCCCGTCGCCGCCACAGGGTGGGCAGTCGTAGCCGTTGACCTGTCCGCTGCCGCCGCAGAGGCGGCACGGCACCTCGGCGTAGTCCGACAGGTCGACGCGCTCGGCGTGCCGTGCCTCGACCCGCCCGTCGCCCTGGCACACGGGGCAATCGAGGCCGTCCCGTCGCCCGCTTCCGTGGCAGAGGGGGCAATCGACCTCGTCGTATGCGGTTGGATCGATCCTGTCGGCGACGTGCCGCTCCATCGACCTCTCGCCGCCGCAGGCCGGGCACTCCTCGCCCTGCCGGCGCCCGACGCCCGCGCAGACGGGACAGGGCACTTCCTGGTAGTCCCTGGCGTCGACCGCTTCCGCGTGGCGACGCTGCATGCGACGCTCGCCGCCGCAGGCCGTGCATGGGCTCCCGTTGCGCTGGCCCAGCCCGTCGCAGACCGGGCAATCCACCGCTTGGTAAGCCGATACGTCGATTCGGCGGGCCTCCGCCGTGCCGATGTAGCCCTCGCCCCCGCAGGCCGGGCAATCGGAGCCGTCCCACGAGCCCGCACCCCCGCAGAGCGGGCAGGCGGTCATCGAGGCGTCCCGCAGGAACTCGTCCCGCGCCTCGACGACGGCCGCGGCGAACGTCGGTATCCGAGCCCCGGGCAGCGCCCGGGCTCCCTTCGCCGAGGTGGCGACCTTGGCCGCGAACTTGCCGTAGGACCGGCCGACGGGACCGGCCGTCGGCTTCGCGGTCGCGGCCCTGCTCGCGGTCTCTTCCAGCGCGACGATGTCCTGTTCAGCAAGGGCAACCGCGGCGCCGTGGGCCGCGGCGAACTGCGCGTTGGCCAACAGGCCGCCGATCTCCTCAATCTGTCGGACGAGTTGCAGGACGGCGAGGCTCGCATTCCGTTCGATGGTCCACCCCCGCACGCGCCGGTTGACGAGCATCTGCTTCACGGCCCGCACGGTCGCGAGGTCGACGTCGCGGGGCATGTACAGGCCCTTGTCGAAGTCCGTGTGGTGGTTTGGGCAGAGCCAGATGAGACCGGCGGGATGGTGGCTCAGGGTTTGCGAGACGGGCTCGATATGCGCGGCCTCGCAGTTCGCGCCGTGGCTGCAGATCGCGCAGCCGCAGTTCGCCTCAAGCTTGATCTCCAGGCGGACCTTCTCGGGCATGTGCGGACGCGTCTTGCCTTCCTTGACCGGCCAAGGTTCCCGCAGGAACTTGTCGAAGGCGGCGAGCTCGGCTTCCTCGTACCAGCGCAGCCCGTCCGCGGTCTCGCACGCGAGCTTGCGCCGGATGCCGGCCTTGGCCCCGTAGCGCGTGAAGTGTTCGAGCAGTTCCGGCGACATCCGCAGGCGGATCGCCGCTTCGACCTCGGACAGCTTCCCGTTGCCTTCGGGCTTGGTGTTGCTCGCCATCCGGGGGCTCTAGCGTCCGTCGAAACAGTCTTTGGCGTGCCGGCCAGGGACGGTCGCCCGCCGAGGAAGACGACGCGGCGGTCGCCCCTCGGCCCACCGGCTCGGGCCGGGCGCGCCCTTCTAAACTTGCCGGCGCCACCCGGCAACGACGTGCCCGGACCGGCTGACCCGATGTACGTCCGGGCCGAACGGCACCGGACGCCTGGGTCGACGTGCTGCCATCCCTGAAGCTGTCTACGCACTCGTCCCGCGGCGAAAGCGAGGGCCGCCTCGGTTCCTACTGGCCGAAGCAGGCGTACGACGGGCCATGGTGGCAGGTGGCGTGATCATGGCGCGTGAAGTGGTTGTAGAAGCCGCGGTCGTGGGCGAGATGCTCGCACTCGTGATAGGAGTAGACGCAGCCGAGGAAGACCGGGCGATTATGTACCCGGAGTGTCTTGGCGGTCGGTGCGAGGCCGGCGCTCGAACCGTGATCGGACGCCGCGCCGTAGGGCGGCGGTGTCATCCGGAAGCCGACGGCACCTGCCCCGGTCGGGACCAAGACCAGGGCGAGTGCGGAGACGTAGAGAACCCGTTTGAGCATCGCGTATCCCTCCCGGGTCGTTTCCTGCAGTTGAGATCCCCCGTCCGGGATCGAGTAACGCACGAGCGGCCTGAAACGGTTGCACACCCCTAGGGGGTAATCGGCGCAGCGGGTCGGCGAAGTCTCCGGATCGGGTGAAGTTCGGAGCCTGTCCGGGCCGAATGACCTCGTCTTGAAGGCGCCGCGCGCACGCCTAGACCCACGAAGGCCTCAGCTCTTGCCGACGATGGCAGCGCCCCGTCGATCGTTACCCCCATGGGGTACGTTAAGGGGATATCAACCGTGCCGTGGGAGGGTTCGCTGACGGGGACTGCGGGTGAGGGACCGGACGATGGTTGGAATCGGTGAAATGGCGCGAACGCTCGGCCTGCTCGGCTGCGGCCTGATCTCCGCGACGTTCGCGGCACCGTCACACGCGGCTGACCTGCCGCCGGCCGCGCCGATGCCGGAACTGCGCGGAACGCTCGCGCCGGAGGCCGAGGTGTCGGGCTTTTACCTCCGCGGCGACATCGGTTTCAGCAACCAATCCGTGGAACGGCTCTCCAACAGCCTGGACGCGCTCGGGACGATCGAGAAGGTCAATCTGGGTTTCGCGGGCGCCCCGCTCGCGGGCGGCGGCGCCGGCTACCGCTTCGGCCGGTGGTTCCGGGCCGACGTCACGGGCGAGTATCGCAGCGCCGCCGCGTTCACCGGGCTTGAGCGCTACCGCGACGCGAGCCTGCCGCTCGGGTACGGCACCGACGAGTACACCGCGTCGAAGCGTGAAGTGGCCGTGCTTCTCAACGGCTACGTCGATCTCGGCAATTGGTACGGCCTCACGCCGTTCCTGGGCGCCGGCGTCGGCGCGGTGCGGATCACGCTCGACAATTTCAAGGACACGAACGTCGTCACGCAGGGCCTCGCCTACGCGAAGGCAGGCTCGAAGACGAACCTCGCTTGGGCGTTGCACGCGGGTGTCGGCTACGAGGTGAGCCCGAGCTTCACGGTCGAGCTCGCATACCGCTACCTCAATCTCGGAGACGGAAAGACCGGCACGGTCTACAACTATGCCGGCCAGTGCGGGTCTTGCGAGGCGCTGACCTTCAAGAACGTCGATTCGCACGACGTGAAGCTCGGCTTGCGCTGGGCACCGTGGGCCGCGACCGCCCCGGCCGAGCAGGCGCCGCTGGTGCGCCGGTACTGAGGTCGCGCGGTCCCGCGCGCACTCGCGCCGGTCGCGGGCTCCCCCGAGCCGGGACGGCGGCCACCACGCGGGCAGGATGGGGGTGCGTGCACGGCAGGGGCGATTGGCTTGCAGCCCGAAACCGCCGGTAAACAGCTTCGGACGCTCTACAAAAAGTAAAGTACGGGTACGTTGCCGATATTGCCCGCCTGTGTAAGGATCGGAACCGGTACGAGAGGGTCTCTGGGTCCTTGGCAGTTCTTCGCGCAGTGTTGCTCGCCGTGCTGGCGATGGCCGTGGCCATCGCCCCGGCGGCGCCGTGCACGATGAAGCGCCATGCCGCAGCCGATCACGCCGCCGTCGACCAGGCCGCGGCCCCCGCCGACCCGCACGCCCACCACCGGCACGCGGCCGCCGCCGGCTCCGCCGACGCGCCCGCGGGAGCGGCCCTCCAGGCGGACGGCGCGGACGGCCCCGACTGCCACCGGCATGCCTCGGCCGGCCAGCACCACCCGGGCGGCCACGGCCACCACAAGCGGCCGGCCGGCTGCGCGGCCACCTGCT
>NZ_BPRD01000520.1 GCF_022179745.1 Methylorubrum podarium | reverse complement strand
CGGCGGTCGCGCCGCCGGTCGTGGTCGCACCGGTGCCGCACCGCTTCGCCCTCGACGAGCCGGACACGTGGTCCGACGCGCTGGTGCCGCCCGCGCCGCAGCCGCTGGCGGACGGGCCGAACCACGGCGCCCGGCCCAGGACCTGGTTCGAGCGGCTGTCGCTGCGCGGCTACACCCAGCTGCGCTCGAACGAGTTCCTGTCCGGCGACGACACCGCGCCCGCGGGCCGCTCGCGCCTGCGCTCGGTCCATGACGGCGGCATCTCGGACCGCAACACCTTCACCTTCCGGCGCGTCCGCCTCGTGCTCCAGGGCGACATCCACGAGCGCGTGTTCATCTACCTGCAGCCGGACTTCGCGGTGAACGTGTCCAACCAGTCCGGCCCCGAGGGGCGCCAGAACTACGCCCAGCTGCGCGACGCCTACGCCGACGTTTTCCTCGACGACGAGCGCCGGACCAAGCTGCGCTTCGGCCAGCAGAAGGTGCCCTACGGCTGGGAGAACCTGCAATCCTCGCAGAACCGCCTGACGCTCGACCGCGCCGACGCGCTCAACAGCGGCGTTCCCGGCGAGCGCGATCTCGGCATCACCCTCTACTACACACCCTGGCACGTGCAGCGGATCTGGGACCGCCTCGCCAGGGGCGGCCAGAAGCTGTTCGGCAATTACGGCGCCTTCGGCCTCGGCCTCTACAACGGCCAGACCATCAACCGGATCGAGGCCAACGAGGACCTGATGACGGTGGTGATGGCGACCTGGCCGTTCGAACTCGACGGGCTCGGCGAGGCGTTCCGGGGGCAGGTGCTGGAGGTCGGCGGCTCGGCCTACCGCAACCGGTTCCGGCCCGAACTCGGCAGCCCAGGCCTCGGCAACGGCTACGACGACGAGCGCGTCGGCCTGCACGCGATCCTGTACCCACAGCCCTTCGGCCTCCAGGCGGAGTGGAACTGGGGCCGCGGCCCCGAATACGATCCGGTGGCCCGCGCGATCCTGACCAAGCCGCTCCAGGGCGGCTACGTCCAGGCGATGGTCAGGGTCGACCGCTCCCCGGTCGGGCCGTTCATGCCCTACGCCCGCTGGCAGACCTATGACGGCGGCTGGAAGGTGGGAACGAGCGCGCCGCGGCTCGACACCGACGAGTTCGAGCTCGGCGTCGAGTTCCAGCCGATCAAGGCGGTCGAGCTGACGCTCGCCTATGCCAGCATGAACCGCCGCGAGGCCAGCATCAGCCGCCTCGGCCGGGCCAAGGGCGACCTTTTCCGGGCCCAGCTGCAGATCAACTACTGAATGCGGGGCAGGCGGCCCGGAGCGGGTCCCGGCTCGGCTCCGGCTCAGGCCTCGGACCGCTTCGACAGGAGCGCGGCGCGGCTCGCGCCCTTGCCGCCTTCGGTGTCCGGGTTGCGCAGTTCGCGCATCCCGGGCAGGTGGCCGTCCAGGACGAAGACGAGCATCACCAGAGCCAACAACGCCTTCGAGGCCATCGCCCGAACCATCCCCGCTTTTGTGCGATGCGGTATAAGGCCGCCGCGACGCGGCTCGGGATGCGCTGGCGCACACGGATCATGCGAAGCGGCGGGGGCGGTGGGGCAGAGTCAAGGCCGGGTTAACGCCCGCGTCGACGCGGGGCTCGCGCGTCCGACCGGCACCGGTGCGGTCCGGTGCGCGGGCCGCCCCGGCCCGTGGCCGCGTCTCCGCTCCCACTTGCCCTCTTGCCTGCGACGGAAAAGTCGCGTCGCGGGACTTGGCAGGGAGCTTGCACGCCGCTATAGACCGCGCTCCACGAATTCACCTATTGGAAGGGATCGGCCGATCGGTCGGTTTCCATTCGAGATGCCGCTCGGGCGACCGGGCGGTGATGGCCGGAAGGGACTTGGGGCAGCCGCTCCGAGCGCCGTTTCCGGCTATGTCCTGTCCGAGACTGCAGGCGCCGGGCAACCGGCTTAATCGGCGACAGCCTGCACAGACGGGGAAGACCGAATTTTTTTTCACCTCGCCTCGGGGCCGGCCGGCACCGGGGGGAGGCATCGGTTTGAACCAATCTCACCCGCGAGGGGCCTGACGGCGCTTCAAGGGGACAGGGCCGTGAGACGTCGCCCGGGCGACGGTTCCGGCTTCTCAGCCGAGATCCGTTCCGGGCGGCAAGTGCAACCGGCGGACCTGCCTCAGGTTCCGCCAACCGGAGAGAGCACCAGTGGACCGGACAGCTAAAGCTGATCTCGTCTCGACGCTCAACGGCGTGTTCACCACGAACGCCGTCGTCGTCGTGGCCCACTACAAGGGCCTCACGGTCGCCGACATGCAGAAGCTGCGCTCGCAGATGAAGCAGGCCGGCGCCACCGTGAAGGTCGCCAAGAACCGGCTCGCCAGCATCGCTCTCGATGGCACGGACGTCGCCTCCATCAAGCCCCTCCTGAAGGGCCCGACCCTGCTCGCCTATTCGAGCGACCCGGTCGCGGCCGCCAAGGTTGCGGTGGATTTCGCCAAGACGAACGACAAGCTCGTGATTCTCGGCGGCGCCATGGGAACGACCGCCCTGAACCCGGACGGCGTGAAGGCACTCGCCACGCTCCCGTCCCTCGACGAACTGCGCGCCAAGCTCGTGGGCCTCATCCAGGCTCCCGCGACCAAGGTCGCCCAGGTCGTCAACGCGCCGGCGGCCAAGCTCGCCCGCGTGTTCGGGGCCTATGCCAAGAAGGACGAGGCGGCCTGAGCCGTTTCCCCCTTACAAACCGACCCGTTCAAACCGATATACCTAAAGGAATCCGCACATGGCTGATCTTGCCAAGATCGTCGACGATCTCTCCTCGCTGACCGTTCTGGAAGCCGCCGAGCTCGCCAAGCTTCTCGAAGAGAAGTGGGGCGTCTCGGCCGCTGCCGCCGTCGCCGTGGCCGGCCCGGCCGCCGGTGGTGGCGCCGCCGCCCCGGCCGCCGAGGAGCAGACCGAGTTCACGGTCGTGCTCGCCGGCGCCGGCGACAAGAAGATCGAGGTCATCAAGGAGGTCCGCGCGATCACCGGCCTCGGCCTCAAGGAGGCCAAGGACCTCGTCGAGGGCGCCCCGAAGCCCGTCAAGGAGTCGGTGGCCAAGGAAGAGGCCGAGAAGATCAAGGCCCAGCTCGAGAAGGCCGGCGCCAAGGTCGAGCTCAAGTAATCCGTCGATGGGCCGATCCGGCCCATCGCATCCGGCGCAGTCCCCCCGGGGCTGCGCCGGCCTTCACGCCCGCGGGCTCCGGCTCGCGGGCTAACGCCGCTTCGGGCGGTCGTCGTTCCCCAGGGAGCGTGCGGCGAACGGAGACGAATTCGGTTCGGGTGGGCTGATCGTCCGGCGGGGCGGCCCTTCGAGCCCGGTGACGGGAGGCGTTCTCGCCTTCCCCGGGCACCCTACGCTGAGTGGTGGAGCGAGGTCTCATGGCCAATACGCTGGTCGGTCGCAAGCGCATTCGCAAGTTCTTCGGCAAGATCCGGGAAGTCGCCGAGATGCCGAACCTCATCGAGGTTCAGAAGGCGTCCTACGACCAGTTCCTGATGGTGGACGAGCCCGAGGGCGGGCGCGCCGACGAGGGCCTCCAGAGCGTCTTCAAGTCGGTCTTCCCGATCTCCGACTTCGCCTCGACGGCGCTCCTCGAATTCGTGCGCTACACCTTCGAGCAGCCGAAATACGACGTCGACGAGTGCCGCCAGCGCGGCATCACCTTCGCGGCCCCGCTCAAGGTGACGCTGCGCCTGATCGTGTTCGACGTGGATCCCGACACCGGCGCCAAGTCCGTCAAGGACATCAAGGAGCAGGACGTCTACATGGGCGACATGCCGCTCATGACGGACAACGGCACCTTCATCGTCAACGGCACCGAGCGCGTCATCGTCTCGCAGATGCACCGCTCCCCGGGCGTGTTCTTCGACCACGACAAGGGCAAGACGCACTCGTCCGGCAAGCTGCTGTTTGCCGCCCGCATCATCCCGTATCGCGGCTCCTGGCTCGACGTCGAGTTCGACGCCAAGGACATCGTGCACGTGCGCATCGACCGCAAGCGCAAGCTCCCGGTGACCTCGCTGCTGTTCGCGCTGGGCCTCGACGGCGAGGAGATCCTCTCGACCTTCTACAACCGCGTCGCCTACGAGCGGGACGGGGCGGATTGGCGCGTGCCGTTCGACGCCGAGCGCCTGAAGGGCTTCAAGGCCTCGGTCGATCTCATCGACGCCGATTCCGGCGAGGTGGTGCTGGAAGCCGGCAAGAAGCTCAACGCCCGCAACGCCCGCCTCATCGGCGAGAAGGGCACCAAGTTCCTCAAGGCGACCGACGAGGATCTCGTCGGCCAGTACATCGCCGAGGATCTCGTCAACGGCAAGACCGGCGAGATCTGGGCCGAGGCCGGCGACGAGATCTCGGAGAAGCTTCTCAAGGCGCTCGACGACGTCGGCGTCACCGAGATCCCGGTGCTCGACATCGACCACGTCAATGTCGGCCCCTACATCCGCAACACCCTGGCGGTCGACAAGAATTCCGGCCGCGAGGGCGCGCTGTTCGACATCTACCGGGTCATGCGCCCGGGCGAGCCGCCGACGCTCGACACCGCGGAGGCGATGTTTCACTCGCTGTTCTTCGACGCCGAGCGCTACGACCTCTCCGCGGTCGGCCGCGTGAAGATGAACATGCGCCTCGACCTCGACGCCGCCGACACCGTGCGCACGCTGCGCCGCGAGGACATGCTCGCGGTGGTCAAGGCGCTGGTCGACCTGCGCGACGGCAAGGGCGAGATCGACGACATCGACCACCTCGGCAACCGCCGCGTCCGCTCGGTCGGCGAGCTGATGGAGAACCAGTACCGTCTGGGCCTCCTGCGGATGGAGCGCGCCATCAAGGAGCGCATGTCCTCGGTCGATATCGACACGGTGATGCCGCAGGACCTGATCAACGCGAAGCCCGCGGCGGCCGCCGTGCGCGAGTTCTTCGGCTCGTCGCAGCTCTCGCAGTTCATGGACCAGACCAACCCGCTGTCGGAGGTGACGCACAAGCGCCGCCTCTCGGCCCTCGGCCCGGGCGGTCTGACCCGCGAGCGCGCCGGCTTCGAGGTGCGCGACGTGCACCCGACCCATTACGGCCGCATCTGCCCGATCGAGACGCCGGAAGGCCCGAATATCGGCCTGATCAACTCGCTGGCGACCTTCGCCCGCGTGAACAAGTACGGCTTCATCGAGACCCCGTTCCGCCGGGTGAAGGACGGCGTGGTGACCGACGAGGTCGCCTACCTCTCCGCCATGGAGGAGGCGAAGTACTACGTCGCCCAGGCCAATGCCGGCATGGATGCGGGCCGCAAGCTGACGGACGACCTCGTGGTCTGCCGCCGCGCGGGTGAGGTCATCGTGGTCGCCCCCGACCGCGTCGATCTCATGGACGTGTCGCCCAAGCAGCTCGTCTCGGTCGCGGCGGCGCTGATCCCGTTCCTCGAGAACGACGACGCCAACCGCGCGCTGATGGGCTCGAACATGCAGCGCCAGGCGGTGCCGCTGGTCCGCGCCGACGCGCCCTTCGTCGGCACCGGCATGGAGGCCGTGGTCGCCCGCGACTCGGGTGCGGCCATCGCCGCCCGCCGCTCCGGCATCGTCGATCAGGTCGACGCCACCCGTATCGTCATCCGCGCGACGGAAGAGACCGACCCGACCAAGCCCGGCGTCGACATCTACCGCCTGCAAAAATTCCAGCGCTCGAACCAGTCGACCTGCATCACGCAGAAGCCGCTGGTGCGCGTCGGCGAGCCGGTGAAGAAGGGCGAGATCATCGCCGACGGACCGTCCACCGAGTTCGGCGAGCTCGCGCTCGGCCGCAACGTGCTCGTCGCGTTCATGCCCTGGAACGGCTACAACTTCGAGGACTCGATCCTGCTCTCCGAGCGGATCGTCAAGGATGACGTGTTCACCTCGATCCACATCGAGGAATTCGAGGTGATGGCCCGCGACACCAAGCTGGGTCCGGAGGAGATCACCCGCGACATCCCGAACGTCTCGGAGGAGGCGCTCAAGAACCTCGACGAGGCCGGCATCGTCTATATCGGCGCCGAGGTCCACGCGGGCGACATCCTCGTCGGCAAGATCACGCCGAAGGGCGAGAGCCCGATGACGCCGGAGGAGAAGCTGCTCCGCGCCATCTTCGGCGAGAAGGCGTCGGACGTGCGCGACACCTCTCTGCGCGTGCCGCCGGGTGTCACCGGCACCATCGTCGAGGTCCGGGTGTTCAACCGCCACGGCGTCGACAAGGACGAGCGCGCGCAGGCGATCGAGCGCGAGGAGATCGAGCGTCTCGCCAAGGACCGCGACGACGAGCAGACCATCCTCGACCGCAACACCTACGCGCGTCTCGCCGAGGTGCTGATCGGCCAGTCGCCGATCGCCGGCCCGAAGGGCTTCCGCAAGGACACCACGCTGACCCGCGAGATCATCAGCGAGTATCCCCGCTCGCAATGGTGGCAGTTCGCCGTCGTCGACGACCGTCTGATGACGGAGATCGAGGCGATGCAGAAGCAGTACGACGAGTCGAAGAAGCGCCTGGAGCAGC
>NZ_BPRD01000519.1 GCF_022179745.1 Methylorubrum podarium | reverse complement strand
GCCAGGTCGATGTCCTGGTCTCGCAAGGCCGCAAGGTGTCTGAAGCAATCCGATCCATCGAGGTGACCGAGGTCACGGTTTACCGCTGGCGATCCGAGTACGGCGGCCTGAAGGGCGATCAGGTCAAGCGGCTGAAGTCCTTGGAGATGGAGAATTTGCGTCTGCGTCGAGCGATCTCTGATCTGACGCTGGAGAAGTTGATCCTGAAGGAGGCAGCTTCGGGAAACTTCTGAGCCCGGCTCGCCGCCGGGCTTGCGTCAACCCCGTCGTAGCTGAGCACGGTGTCTCGGACCGCTTCGCCTGCCGCGTCCTGGGCCAGCATCGTTCGACCCAGCGCCAATGCGCCGTGGTGGTCGAGGATGAGGCCGCACTGACCGCCGCCATCGTCGCGCTGGCCCTTCAGTATGCCTGGCCATCCGCGTATCTCGTAAGCTGAAGGCGCACGACGTGATCGACGTACTCTCGGATCTGTTCAGCCTGCGCGGTATGCCGGGCCATATCCGCTCGGACAATGGCCCGGAGTTCATCGCGAAAGCTGTCCGAGACTGGATCGCGGCGGTCGGCTCACAGACTGCCTACATCGAGCCGGGCAGTCCCTGGGAGAACGGCTATTGCGAGAGCTTCAACGCGAAGCTGCGAGATGAACTCCTGAACGGCGAGGTGTTCTACACCCTCAAGGAGGCTGGCGTCGTGATCGAGCAGTGGCGGACGCACTACAACAGCACCCGTCCGCACTCCGCGTTGGGCTACCAGCCGCCTGCGCCAGAGATCGTCATCTGGCCGGGAGAGCCAAGCGGTTCAGCCCCGTCCGCTCGCCCCGCCATCGTCATGCGACCGACAATGCACTAACTTCGCACCTGTGCCACCGAATGGGGGCAGGCCACGTTGATCGGCATCGTGCGGTGGATCCCTTCGCGGTCGGGTGCGTGGCGCAAAAGCGCCCCACGGCGGGGCGCTTACCCTTAATGGGCACGGCCCTTCAGCCCCGAACGCACGAATCGACCGGATCTCTCCTGCTGCTTCCGCAGGCCCTGCCGAGCGGGGCGCGTAAAGCAGCTAAGTCATTGAGAAATTTGGCGCGCCAGCTCGAATATAAATGCGAATATAAATGCGAACGCGTATGTGATTGAGATTTTGAGGTGAATCCGCCTTCGCCTCATAGCCGCTCACCTTCCGCGACCGCGTCATAGGTGGCGCCAATACGGTCTGCATTCCACCTGCCGCCGAGCTCGGCCGCGATAAAGGTCCAAATCTGGGCTCATCCGCGCTTTCGGTGCTGAAGGCTTGGCGTCTGATCAAGCCTTGCTGATCGCGGCTCATGCAGCATGCAAGACGCGCTGTCAGGACGTCCCGTCCGATCAAGCCGGAATCCTTCAAAAGCGTATGAGTTCGTGGCGGTCGTCTCCGCTCGGAAAGTGGACGGGCAAGCGCGCGTGAGACGACAACGGCGAGGCACAATGGCTCCTGAGGGCGCAGGTTTTGACGTTCCGTCCGGAGAAGTCGCCATGCTCCGGATCCTGTCCTTGGGCCCCTAGAGGAGACCCTCGTGCCGACCTTGACACTTGAGCGCCCGCTGCCCGGAGCCCGTCAATACGAGAAGTACAACCGCCTGATAGCGGCAGCCCAGGCGCTGCCGAGGCTGAACGTGGCGGTCGCTCATCCCTGTGACGAGTTTGCCCTCGTTGCTGCGCTCGAAGCCGCGGAGCTCGGCATTATCGAACTCATCACTGGTCGGGTCGCGGGCGAAAGTGGAAGCCACCGCGGCGGCCCTTGGCGCCGACATCAGCCCGTTCCGGCTCTGCGAGGCCGCGCACAGCCCCCCGCTAAACGCACGGCTCCGGCCTCGTCGCCCGGGTCATTCCGACGGACGAGGAACGGATGATCACGCAGCACGCGCGAAGTGTCAGGCCGGAACCAATGTCAGCCGGCCTTGAGAACGATGGGAGCTCGAGATGGAATCGCTAAAGACGAAGCCGACAGCCGAGCACAAACTCGGGGACGAAACCTTCATGTCCGCCGAAGAACTTGGAGTTTACACGGCTAAGCTGAAGAATGCGAAGGCCATGCAGGTGGAAGATCGTGCGGACAAGGCACGAGCCGAGCTCATCGAGACGCTGTCCGAACCAATCGAGTTGACGCCGAAGAAGGTGCAAGAAATTACGCAATCGCTCTTGCACAAGCTCCGCATCGCTGCCGAGCAGGGCAACAACGAACTTTTGGTGATGCGTTTCCCGGACGTGATGTGCAGCGACCGAGGCCGGGCCGTCAACAACTTCGAGAAGAGCTGGCCCGAAACCCTGACTGGTCGACCGCGGCAAGCCTTCGAGTTCTGGCGCGACCGTCTGCAACCTGCCGGCTATGACCTAAAGGCAATGATCGTCGACTGGCCGGACGGCATGCCTGGCGACGTGGGCCTTTTCCTCACTTGGGAAACACGCCGCGTGTGACCTCTTGAGGGTCTGGATTGCCATCGTAGCCGACGTTCAGCAATCCCGGCCGGCCGCCGCACAGCGCAGGGGGCACACCGATGACGCGAATCCCCGACGGCAACGTGTTGGCCGGCCGGCGCGCCCTTGTTCTAGGCGTCGCCAACGCCCACTCCGTTGCGTATGGCTGCGCCCGGGTGTTCCGCCGCCTCGGGGCCGAGGTCGCGCTGACCTATGCGAACGAGAAGGCGAAGCCCCACGTCGAGCCGCTGGCGCGTGAGCTTGGGACTTCCCTGTTCATGCCGTGCGACGTTCAGCAGAACGGCGATCTCGAAGCCGTCTTCCAGCAGATCGCCGAGACCTGGGGCAGCCTAGACATCGCCCTGCACTCCATCGCCTTCGCGCCCAAGGAAGACTTGCAGAGCCGGCTCGTCGACAGCTCGTCAGGGGGCTTCAAGGTGGCGATGGACGTCTCCTGCCACTCCTTCATCCGCATGGCCCGGCTCGCCGCGCCCTTGATGCCGGCAGGGGGCACCCTCCTGACCATGAGCTATCACGGCGCCACCAAAGTGGTGCCGAACTATCACCTGATGGGGCCCGTAAAGGCAGCGCTGGAGAGCGCGGTCCGCTATCTCGCCTACGAACTCGGGCAGCAGGAGATCCGCGTCCACGCGCTCTCGCCCGGCCCCCTGAAGACGCGCGCCGCCTCCGGGCTCAAGGATTTCGATTTGCTTCTGGCCGAGGCGATGCAGCGCGCGCCGATCGGCGAACTCGTCGACATCGACGATGTCGGACTCACGGCGGCCTACCTGACGACGCCCTACGCCGCCCACCTGACCGGCATGACCGTCTACGTGGACGGCGGCCTCAGCATCATGGCGTGATCGCTCGCGCCGAAGCAGGGCGGGAGCGGGCGTTAGTACAGCTCCGGGACAAAGCGCCTGTCCCGGAGCGTGTCGTCGTACGCGTTGTCCCGGCAGCGCTTCGGCAAGTTCACTGCCTCGCGCTTCACCGCCTTGTGGGGGATCAGGTTGAGCAGGTGGGCGAGGCAGTTGAGCCGCGCCCGGCGCTTGTCGTCCGAGCGGACGATGTACCAGGGCGCCTCCTCCGTGTCGGTCGCCGCGAGCATGGCGTCCCGGGCCCGGGAGAAGCCGTACCAACGGCCGTAGGATTCGAGATCCATTGGGCTCAGCTTCCACTGCCGGAGGGGATCCTCGATCCGGGCCTCGAAGCGGCGCTTCTGCTCCGACTTGCCGACCTCCAGCCAGAACTTGATGAGCCGGATGCCGCCGCCGACGATGAAGCGTTCGATGCGAGGGCAGAGTTCGAGAAACCGGCGATACTCCGCCTTAGTGCAGAACCCCATCACGTGCTCGACGCCGGCCCGGTTGTACCAGCTTCGGTCGAAGATTACGATCTCGCCAGCGGCGGGGAAGTGCGCGATGTAGCGCTGCAGGAACATCTGCGTCTTCTCGCGGTCCGAGGGCGCCGGTAGCGCGACGACGCGGAACACGCGTGGGCTGACCCGTTCGGTGATAGCCTTGATCGTCCCGCCCTTCCCGGCCGCGTCCCGCCCCTCAAAGACCACGATGACCCGCTCGCCGGTCTGCCGCACCGCCTCCTGAAGGTGACAGAGCTCGACTTGGAGCTTGCGCAGGTCCCTCTCGTAGACCTTCCGCTTGAGCTTCTTACCCCGATCGACCTCGTCCGTCCCGGGCCGCTCCTCCAGCATGGTCTGCTCGGTCTTGTGCATCGCCCAACTCCTGTCCGCCGGCCTCACTCGGCCGGGAGGTGTTCCGGAGAGGATGCAGGCCGGGCCGCCGGCCTGGTTTTCTTCGCGGCTTGTCCTCCCACGAGGCTCCAGGCCCGCTCACGCAGGCTCTGGAAGACCACGTAGAGGGGTGGAATCACGAAGATGCCGATGAAAGAGGCGGCGATCATGCCGCCGAAGACGGGGGTTCCGACATCGCGCCGTGCGAGCTGCGAGGCGCCGGTGGCAATGACGAGCGGTAGCAGGCCGAGGATGAAGGCGAAGGAGGTCATCATGACGGGCCGGAAGCGCAGCCGGGCGCCTTCGGTCGCCGCCTCGCGCACGGTCATGCCCTGCTCGCGCTTCTCCTTGGCGAACTCGACGATCAGGATGCCGTTCTTGGCGGCAAGGCCGATCAGCACCACCATGCCGATCTGGGCGTAGAGGTCGAGCGTCAGCCCGCCCCATACCATCGCCGCGTAGGCGCCGAGGATGCCGACCGCGACCGAGAGCAGCACCGGCACGGGAATCGACCAGCTCTCGTAGAGGCCGACGAGGAACAGGAACGCGAAGAGAATCGCGAAGCTGAGGATGATGGCGGTCTTGCCCTCCGCTCGCTTCTCCTGAAAGGCCGTGTCGGTCCACTCGCCCGCGAATCCCGCCGGCATCGTGCGGGCGGCGACCGCCTCCATCGCGGCGAGCGCCTGGCCCGAGGAAATCCCGGGGGCGGGCGAGCCCTGGATGGTGACGGCGCGCAGGTTGTTATAGCGGATCAGCGCCGGCGGCCCGACCACGATCCGAACCTCGGCGAGGCTGCGCAGCGGCACCATCTGCCCGTCCTTGTTGCGCACGTTGATGCGGTAGATGTCGTCGATCCTCGCCCGGTCCGCCGCCTCGGCCTGGACCTGCACCTGCCAGGTTCGCCCGAACAGGTTGATGTCATTGACGTAGTAGCCGCCGAGCGAGGCCTGGAGCGCCTGGAAGACGTTGTTCAGGGGGACGCCGAGGATCTGGACCTTGTTGCGGTCGATATCGAGATAGATGGAAGGGTTCGTTGCCGAGAAGGTGCTGAAGACGCGGTTGAGGCGCGGCTCCTCGTTGGCCGCCACGATCAGGCCGCGCAGCACTTGGGCGAGTTCCTTTGGTTCGCCGCCGCGCAGATCTTCCAAGACGTAGGCGAAACCGCCACCGGTGCCGAGACCGATGATGGGCGGTGGGGCCAGCGGCACGACCGTTCCGCCCTCGATCGCCCGGAAGCGCTGGCCGAGGCGCGCGATGATCGCGCCCGCGCCCTGGGACGCTTCTTTGCGCTCCTCGAAAGACTTGAGCGTGACGACCAGGAAGGCGGCGTTTCCTTGCGAATAGTTGTCGATGAAGTTCAGTCCGATCACGGAGGTTGTGTCGGCCACCGCATGCTCCTCACGCAGGATGGCCTCGGCTCGGGTCACGACTTCGGAGGTCCGTCCGACCGAGGCTCCTTCGGGAAGCTGCACCACGACGAAGAAGGCGCCCTGGTCGTCCTCCGGCAGGAAGCCGGTCGGGGTGATTTTCGCGAGCTGCACGGTGCCGTAGGCCGCGACGCCGGTCAGCACGAGGCCGAGGACGGAGAGGCGCACGATGCGCCCCACGGCGGCACCGTAGCCATCGCGGACCCGGTCGATCGCCCGCATGATCAGGCCCATGATGCCCCGGCGCGGGCCGTGATGCGGGCGCAGCAGCACTCCGCACAGCGCCGGCGACAGCGTGAGCGCGTTGATGGCCGAGAGCAGCATCGAGACCGAGACCGCGACGGCAAATTGTCGGAAGAGCTCGCCTGAGATGCCGGGCACGAAGGCCACCGGAACGAACACGGAGAGCAGGACCAGCGTGATCGCGATGATGGGTGCGGTGATCTCCGCCATGGCCCGCTTCGTCGCCTCGCGCGGCGACAGTTCCGGGTGTTCCTCCATCACGCGCTCGACGTTCTCGACCACGACGATGGCGTCGTCGACGACGATGCCGATGGCGAGGCCGACGATGG
>NZ_BPRD01000518.1 GCF_022179745.1 Methylorubrum podarium | reverse complement strand
ACGAGGTCGCCAACCTCGCCATCGCCCTGAAGTAAGGTGGGCGGTGCGGCGCCGTCGGGCGTTG
This sequence comes from Methylorubrum podarium, assembly GCF_022179745.1. Lineage (GTDB taxonomy): Bacteria > Pseudomonadota > Alphaproteobacteria > Rhizobiales > Beijerinckiaceae > Methylobacterium > Methylobacterium podarium. Next base: position 5,580 of record NZ_BPRD01000518.1, on the reverse strand, counting down.
CTCAGGCGGGCCGGAACGTTCCGCCGAGCAGGGGCGGGCCGTCGGTGACGGCGAGGCCCCGCTCCACCAGATCTTCCAGATGGGCGAAGACGGAGAGCGCCGCCGCACCGCGCAGGTGCGGCGCGAGGCCCTGATAGACCGTGCCGACGATGGCCGCGATGTCGCGGTCGCCCGCCTCGAGCCGGGCACGGATCGCCGCCTCGCGCTGACGGCGGTGGGCGGCGAGCCCGCGCACGAAGCGGCGGGGATCGCGCACGGGTCCGCCATGGCCCGGCCAGTAGAGCGTCTCGCTCCGATCGCGCAGGCGCTCCAACGAGTCCATGTAGGCCCGCATCGATCCGTCCGGCGGCGCGACGATCGAGGTCGACCACGCCATCACATGGTCGCCGGAGAACAGCACGTTCTCCTCGGGCAGGGCGAAGGCGAGATGGTTCATGGTGTGGCCGGGGGTCGCCAAAGCGGTCAGCGTCCAGCCGTCGCCGGTCAGGCTCTCTCCCTCCGCCAGTTCCCGGTCGGGCCGGTGCTCGCGGTCCGCGCTGGCATCGAGGGCGGGCAGCTCGTTCTCGGCGAGTTGCCGGGCGGCCCGGTGCGGGCCGCAGCCGACGATCGGCGCGCCGGTTCGCTCCTGCAGCAGGCGAGCGCCCGGTGAATGGTCGCGGTGGGTGTGGGTGACGACGATGGCCTCGACCTGCTCGCCATCGAGCGAGGCCAGCAATCCGTCGATGTGCCCGGCATCCGCCGGACCCGGATCGATCACCGCGACACGGCCGCGCCCGACGATGTAGCTGCAGGTCCCGCTCGCGGTGAAGGGACCGCCATTGGGGCAGATCCGCCGCCGCACCAGCGGGCTCATCGTCTCGGTCCGCCCGGGCGCGGGCAGAGCGCTCTCGAAATCGGGCGAGGGGCCTTTCGCGTCCGCGGACGGTTCACTCATGATGACGGCTTCGAACGACGACGGTGCCGCCCGCCTACGACAGCCCGGCGGTTTCGCCAACTCATGCGCCGGCCGGACGGAATCCGATCACTGCCCGAACGGGGAGGGCGACACGATGCGGACCGGCGCGAAGCCTTCGCCGCGCGAGGCGACCGGCGCGAAGTCCGCGGCGGCCATGTCGACCCGTAGCTTCATGGTCTGCGCTTCGGCGACGCGCACCCGGCGGGATCCGGACCGTGCGGCGCGCAGGACCTCCCGGAACGCAGCACCGGCCGCGTCACGACGCAGGGCGCCGACCCTTTCCTCGATGATGCCGCGGCCGCGCCGGCTCAGGGCCGCGACCCGGTAATCGACGAGCGTCGGCCCGGCGCGGGAGAGGCCGGCGACGAGGTCGGCTCCCGCGTCCGAGGCGACGACGTCGCCCGGCCGAAGGGTGTAGTCGTCGGCGAGCGGCATCAGCGGCCCCGCGACACCCGTCGGTTGGCAGGAGCAGTTCTCGACGCGGGTGCGGCGATAGAGGTTGGCCGAGGCGGTGCGAAGATAGGGGCGGCCATCGAGACCGACCGACTGCTCGAATTCGGACCGACCCGGCGCCAGGGTGAACAGGTCCGTCCGCGCGTTCGGGCAGGCGGCGGCGCAGGCCGCGGCGTGAACGGGCAGATCCGCCCGTGCCTGCAGACGGCCGAGGGGAAACGCGTATCCGTCGCAGCGGCGCACGCAGACGGTCCGCGTTCCGGCTGCGAAGGCAGCCGGTGCGACGGCCCGCTCCCGCCGGCCGGGCCGCACCGTGCGCGCTTCGAGGCGCGGCGTCCGTTGCACCAGACGGTTTCCCGCGCTGCGACGCGGTTCGGGCAGCGATGCGTAGCGCCGGGGCGCTCTCGGGATCGGCTTCGCGACGACGGCGGGTGCGGGGCTCGCTGCGCCGAAGATCGTCTCGAACAGCCCGTTGAGCAGGCCGCGTTCGGAGGCGCGCACCATCGTCGTCGCACTCGTCAGGCCGAGGCCGATCAGCAAGCCGAGGAGAGCCGTCGTGACAAGTCGGCGGCGCGGCGCCGCAACCGGTTCGGCCGGGCTTCTCACTGCCCATGCTCCGGGCGCACGCTTGCCGAAACCCATCCCCGCCACCCCCCGTCACCCCGGCGCCTACGGCCTGTCCGCCATCGAGGCGGACCGGCCGACCGTATCGCTCGGGCGTCAGCTAGGCCGCCGAGCGAAGCGGTGACAATTTGGGAAGACCACGCAGAAGCGGACCCGCGCCTGCCGTTCGAGCGATGAAACGAGTGTTCCCGGTCGGGACGCTCGGCGGCCCAGCGTTGTTCGGCGCGGACCGTGATCGGTTTTTCGCTCCGAGCGGGCGCAAAGCTGTGGAAAGATCGACGCCACGAAAAAAGCGCCGCCCGGGGGGACGGCGCTCGATGGGATCACCTTGCAGCGACCGAATAAGGATCGAAAGGCTGCCGTCTGTCTCAGCGACGGCGGGCGGATTTCACGCGGACCGGAATGGGCTGCAGAACCGGCTGCGGCGCGAGCGCCGACACGAGCCGGGCTGCGGCCTCCAAGGCGGCCTTCACCTGAGCGATACCGGGAACTAAGGGCTTTTTCTGTGCGGGCACGCCAGAGGCCTCCTTCACATCGACAAGTCTGGTCGTCGTCTTGCGGAGAGATGGTGACGAACGGCCGGATTTGCCAGTCGGTTCCGAGACCCTGCGACGGTCGCACGCGGTTCGTAATAAACTCTTCACGGCGCCGCGGCCGCGAAAAGGAACTCCCGGCGAAAACTTGGCGTTATTGCTTCCAAGAGGCGGCGGCACGGGCCGCGCCAGTTGTTGGAAGGAAGTTGGACATGCTCGGGTGGGCTGTTACGTTCCTGGTGGTTGCCCTCGTCGCGGCCCTGCTGGGCTTCGGCGGCATCGCCGGCACGGCCATGGAGGCCGCCAAGCTCGTGTTTTTCGTCGCGATCGTCCTGTTCGCGATCTCGGCCGTGATCGGCCTGATGCGCGGTCGCTCGACGACGTTGTGACGATGGTCTGACAAGCGAGCCGCCCCCGCCAGCCGGGTGCGGCTCGCGCCATTCGGGATCGGTCTGAAAGGGAAGTTAGGGACCGACCGGCCCCTCCGGTTTCGGTCCGTCATCCTCGAGGCGTGCGATCAGATCTCGGAAACGGTCCGGTATCGGCTGTTGCACGACGGAATCGTAGAGCGCGCGCAGATGGGTGCCGATGCGCCTCTGCGTCTGGTCGTTCAAACCGTTCTCGGCACGCAATCGAGTGGGCCGGTCCCCGGTCGGGAACGCACCGGCCGGCTCGTCCTCGTTCATGCTTTCAAGATCCCCTTGGCGCCACATCTGCCGCGATTGTCTTGCAGCTTGACATGAGTCATGGCTGCAGCAGCAACGCGGCCATGCGGCTTGGGTTCCGCATGGGCCAGGAACGGACGTCGAGCCCCCGCGTTAGGGGCGCATCGATAAGCGAAGAGCGAAGAGGCTCAGGGGAACTCATGTCGACAGCACAACTGGTCGTGCAGCATCTGCCGTACCTGCGCCGTTACGCGCGCGCGCTCACGGGCAGTCAGGTGGCGGGCGACGCCTACGTCGCCGCCACGCTCGAGACGCTGGTCAACGAGCCCGAGACCCTGGGCCGCAGCACGAATGTGAAGGCGGACCTCTTCCGCGTCTTCACGCGGATCTGGAACTCGCTCTCGGTCAACGGCCACAGCGATCAGGTGCAGCACGACCTTCCGGCCGAAGTCCGGCTCGGGCAGATCACCCCGCTGCCCCGGCAGGCCTTCCTGCTCTCCTGCCTCGAAGGCTTCTCCGAGGAGGATGCCGGCGTGATCCTGGACGTGGACGTGAACAAGGTGCGCGACCTGGTGGACGAGGCGGGCCGTGAACTCGCCGCCGACATGGCGACCGAGATCCTGATCATCGAGGACGAGCCGCTCATCGCCATGGATCTCGAAGCCCTGGTCGAAGGGCTCGGCCACAACGTCATCGGCGTGGCGCGGACCCGCAGCGAGGCGGTCAAGATCGCGTCCGAGAGCAAGCGCCCCGGCCTGATCCTCGCCGACATCCAGCTCGCCGACGGCTCGTCGGGCCTGGATGCGGTCAACGACCTCTTGAAGACCTTCGAGGTGCCGGTGATCTTCATCACCGCCTATCCGGAGCGGTTCCTCACCGGCGAGCGGCCGGAGCCGGCCTTCCTCATCGCCAAGCCGTTCCAGCCCGCCAACGTCTCGGCCGTGATCAGCCAGGCGCTGTTCTTCCAGCAGAGCGCCCGCCGCCGCGAGGCGCACAACGCCTGAACCGACGCACCGGACGAGAGCCGAGGGCGCTGGCCAGCGAGGCCGGCGCCCTTTTTCGTGGCCGGCAACCAGCCGCGGAGGCCGGGCACGAAAAAACGGGCCGGACCATTGTCCGACCCGTGAAGAGGTTCCGGCCGATGCACAAGGGGAATGCGGGGAGGACCAGGTGGCCGGGTGCTTCCTCAACGGTTAGCCGTCGGCGAGGTTCCGAAATTCGCTCACCGGCGCCGATTTTCTGTCCACAGATGTCTTTTTGCCACGCCCCACCGCGTCGAATCGGTGCGCGGGCCGGGCCGGCGAGGCCGCGAATCGGGGTTGGAATACTGACTTGATCCGAAGCGGGACAGTGAAGGAACCAGTGATCCGAAAGCAGCGTTGTGATGACAACCTGTCAAGCTCCCATCGGAGATCGCAAAGATGCTTCGGACCGGCTTCGTCCTCGGTGTGAGTGTTCCCGCTGCGATCCTGACCCTGCTGCTGCTGCCGGTCGTCCGGCAGGAGGCCGACGCCATGGGGGCCCCGACGGGTCCGCGCGTCGCCTACGAGGCGCCCGCCACGCCGCTGCCGGGCATGCGCCCCTACTCGACGGCCCTCAGCCCGGTTCATGTGGCGACCGCGCCGCGCCCTACCACGCGCACGGAGTCGGTACCGACCCGCTCGGCCCAGGAAGAGCTGCCGGCCAAGCCCCGTCGCCTGACGCGGGAAGGCTGCGAGGCCCCCCTGAGCTCGCTCGTCGGGCCCGAGGCGCGCCGCATGGTGCCCGGCCGCTGCATGACCTGAGCGGTCCTGGCCGGAGCCGCCGCCGCGACGGTCGAGCGAAGAGGCCCAAGGCAGCCGGTCCGAGATCAGGCCGACTGTGAGACCTTCTCCACATCCGCGGTCATTCCCGCCGGCCCCATCCGCTCGCGGGCCACGAGCCGGTCGCCGGGCGCGAAGGTGCCGAGCGGCACGTCCCGATCCGGCAGGACGACGGTCGTCATCGCGCTGGTGTGGACGAGCACGTAGCGCCGCAGCGGCAGGGAGGCCGCCGCCCAGCGCCGCAGCTGATCGTGATAGGGCGCCCGCTTCCAGGCTCCGGCCTGACCGGGATCGACCTGCACGTTGAGGAAGCGCGTCACGGGATCGAGGCTGAGCACCATCTTCGCCCGGTCCGGCCGCCATTCCGGTCCGATCCAGGCCTCCGTCATCCAGAGGCAGTGGAACGCGCGGCAATGGTCAGGCCGCTCCGCATGGATGCCGCATCCGCCGCCCGAGCGGACATGCCGGCACCAGCGCCCCGCCGGACTCTCGACCGCGGGCACCTCGTAGACCTTGCAGCAGAGCGTGCAGGGGCCGCAGCTGCGGCC
>NZ_BPRD01000517.1 GCF_022179745.1 Methylorubrum podarium | reverse complement strand
CGACCCCCACGCCATCTTCGACGTCCTCTACCGCGAGCTCCCGATGCCGACCTTCGGTCGGCTCGCCCGCTTCGACTACCTTTCCCTGATCGGTCGATACCGGATCGCGCCCATAGCGGCCGGGTCCGCCTACCTCGACGGCGCCACCGGCCCAGCGATGGGAGCCCGCCTGCTCCTCGACGGGCAGGCGCGGAGCGCGACGCCGCTCCACGTGCTGCAGGCGCGGCTCGACGTTCTCGACCGGGACCTGGGCGTGGGCATGGCGGTTATGGAGGACGCTCTCTGCAATTGGCAGAAGAGCCCCGACAGGTTCGTCCACTTCAAGGGCTAGGGCAGCGCCTCGCGGATGTCGTCCCAGTTCCAACGCCGCTTCAAGGTGTTCAGGCGGTCGTAGGGGATCATCCCGCTATGCTGCATCTGGCCGACGATTATGCCCGCGGCGATCCCGACCGATACGCTGAACCGCAGCACTGCGGTGCGGTCCGGGCGCAGGACCTCGAACTCGGCACGGCGGCTCGCGGGAATGATGCAATCACGCGCGAACTCGTTCGCCTCGCGTTCGTGCTCGTCGGCGGTCGTGCCCTCGCCATCGACGAACGTGGCCCCTGCATGAAGGAGCAGGTGACCGAGCTCATGGAAGAGCGTGAACCAGAAATGGTCGTCCGAGCGATGCCGAAAGCTCATCAGGACCATGGCCTTCGTCGGCGAGAGCATCCGGGCTGCTCCGCTGGCCCTGCACCCGTCGGGCGCGCGTACGACCGACAGGGCCACCCCGACGCTGCCGAGCATGGCCCTGAGCCTCGGGAGGAAACGGGCGGGCTGGCTGATGCTCGTGAGGGTCCGGATCTCGGGAACGAGCGTGCGCAGCGCGTCGGGATCCCAGCACCCCGTTTGGATCAACGACGCCTCAAGCTCGCCAAGCCGCAGCCATGTGGTCGTGGCGCCTTCGCTGGACGAGAAGGAGTTTGACGTCCTGAAGCGCGTCTCGCTGGTCGAGGCGTAACGCCGTGCCCAAGCGTCTGGCCCGTTCACGTTGAAGAACGCCAGTCGTTGCCGCACGGCGGAGCGCTTCTCGCCCTCGGTCATTCTCGCCCGCCCGGTCGAGCCCGGGATCGGCACGCGCTCCAGCCACTCGACAAAGTGGCCTGACACGACGGCGCTGACGACCCGCTCCAACGCTTCCTCGTACCCGGATTGACGCCTGAGCCAGAAGCCCGGGGTGCCCCCGAGGACCGAGGCCAACTTGTCCGCGAGCTTGCCGTCGATCCGGACGCTGCCCGAGACCAGCCCACGCAGCGTCTCGATGCCGCCGTCCAGCGAAGCGGACACGTCCACAGCGCTCAGATTGCGTCGCTCCATGAGCGAGAGCACCGAGTCGCCCGGCTTGGAGAACCAGTCGCGTTGGAGGGACTGCTCGTGGATCATGGACAACTGACAAGCTCGACCAGCTTAAGATACCGGACCGTGGACCAGTTCGGCACGCCGTCGGCGGAGCGCTCGAATCTGACCCCGGCAGGCACGAGTGTCGCACGGAAGTAGGAGCCGATCTCCACCTCGATAGACTTGTCACCCGAGATTTTAACGCCCGGCCAGAAACCTACCATCTCTTCCGCCGTCTCGAACGCTTCGAGGTCGGCTATCGTTGCGACGAGCGCTTGGGCAGCGGGGGCACCGAATGTCGCCTCGCCCTCATCGATCTTACAGCAGAGAACCTGCTGTTCCCTCGTTTGGTAGGAGATGATCACGGTGATCCGCCGCCCGAGCCCGGCAGCACGCCGCGCCGCCCGGGAAAAGGTTTGGTTACGGGCCAGGCCAACGCAAGGGGCATGACGCAAACCCGGTCACGGATGGGCGCGGCGCGCGAACGCCGGCCTATCACGCGTCCGCTTTCAATGCTTGGACGCCGACAGCTGCCGGTCCGCTTTCGGCCACTATCGAGCGCTCGTGCCCCTTATCAGACTGCCCGAAAGCGGACGTGGCGAGGGCCTGCTTTGGGTCAGGAGTTCGCTTCAGGCTTGTTCGGGCGGATGCGCCACTTCCGTGCTTCGGTCCGCGCCGCCGGAGGGGCCGCTATTCCGCTGGCAGATGCCAATGGTGGAAGTGCGGTGAACACCGCCGCACGCGGTGTGCGCCTCGGACAACGGACCAGAGTTCGTCGCCAAGTCGGTTCAGGCCTGGATCACCGGCGTCGGCGCCCAAACAGCCTACATCGCTCCCGGCTCGCCCCGATGATCCGCGACACGAAGGTGCTGCGGGACCTGTTCGGGGACGCGAAATCTCGGGACGCCGGCTCGACGCTGACGCACAAGCAGTTTCCCGGGGGTGCTATCACTGTCTCGGAAATATAGCATCTAACATCAAAGACTTAGCCGCCTCTGGGCGGCTTTTTCTATGGGTGAAGCTCGCGCCCGATCGAGTCCAATGAAATCAACAGCTTACGGTCATTCCCCGCGGTTTCCGGGCACTTCCGTTACGCATGACTTTACGCACGAGGAGAGCAATGACCGACCGCCCCCCGAGCCCCGATGATGTCCTCTATGGTATGCCTGCAATCGCCGCCGCGTTTGGTTGGCGACAGCGGCAGGCCGAGCACCTGAAGGAGTCGCACGGCCTTCCGACCTTCAAGGTCGGAAAGACCGTCTGCGCCCGCCGCGGCGCCGTCGCTGCTTGGCTCGCCGATCGCGAGGCCGCAGGGCGGGAGCAGAAGCCGTGAGTCGCCCGCGAGAGCTTAGCGAGGCGCGCATCACTCGGATCGACCTCAACCTTGAGCCGGGCGCGATCTCGGCCGGCGTCATAGCCCGCTTCGATTTCGTCTGCGGCCCAACCCTGGTGCGCGGCGCCCGCCTTCAGCGGCACGGCATCAGCAAGGAGCTGACCGTGTTCCTGCCGAAGACACGCTTCAAGGACGAGACGATCCGCTTCACCTGCGATGCTGCCCGAGTCCGCCTTGCTGAGGCGGCCGAGGCAGCGGTGGCCGCTGCGAGCGCGAGAGCGGCGGGATGGAGGGGCGACGCCGATGGCTGACCTCTCCGCCGCGGTAGCGCAGATGCTCATCAACGGCGAGGGCATCCGCCAGGAAGACAGCCCCGACGTGTGGGTCGACGCCATCCTCGACCGATGGCCCGAGATCTCGGTCGACGAGTTGGAGCGCGGCTTCCGCATCGAGATCGAGCTTCAGCGCGCAGACGACAGCCGAAGGTGCGGACCGATCAGGGCGCCTAGAAAGCCTCGCTCACGAGCCGTGGAACACCGGGCCGAAAAGGCGAGGACAGCCGGCTACGAGATACAGCGCAACCGGCGCCCCAGACGATTCAACCCGCTCGGATCGTGCTTTAGGCACATTCTGCCATATCACTACTTACTACAGAATCGCTATTATCAGCTTTAACCTGCATAATAGAGTTAGCGAGGGCCTCAGAAAGCTGGGCCGATGTCGCATGGCTAAGCCATTTCCAGGCCGCCCGCGCTGCCGTCTCAAGACGATCAGCGAGATCTGAGGGGGCCCGAGTGGCGCGTATGTCCTCGATCAAGGCGTCAACCTTGCCGCGAATATAGTCAGAGCTAATTGAAGTGCCATGCGGATCTGCAAGGCTTGATAGCTCGAATTCGAGAAGAAACCCCTTCATCCCAATGCTTTTGAATAATATTTGCAGTTCATTTCTGGTAGTATGACGAAGTGACTTGTACATACAATGCGCGCTAACGGATAGAAGCACGCACCTTAAGTTGGCAAATGGGTTGGGATTTCCGAGATGTTCGTACATGTGACGCTGGACCTCCGATAGATCGTTGATGGGTTTTGTCCTAAATAATATTTAGATCCATAAACAGGAGTGGCATAGTCCACGGAAATGGCCAAACAAAATCAGCAAGCGCGCCGGCTAAAAATTTTTCGGCACTGGGTTTGAGCATCAAGCTCTGTATATCCTTATGATACTTTCGAAAGTCAGCATCAGCGACGGATTGTCATCGAGGTTCCGCTCTGGATTGCGTAGGACAGACCTGAAAATTTACGCATGATTAGACACCGGCGGCCGAACGGAGATGCGCTTGCTCACAAGGGATGAGTATCAAACTCACCTAAATTGATAGCTTCAACCGCATTGAGAATGCTGTGCCCTGAGGTCATCGGTTGCTAACCTACAGCGCCATCACTGAGGCTATCGGCCGTCGTGGACGATCTGGGCGAAGCGATAGACCGCTTCCTCTAACAGGTTGTTGAAGTCGTGGATGTTGACTGCAGGACGTCGGCGGCGTGGCCACGACCATCGTGATGAAAAGGTGGCCTCAGAACGCGAGGCCCCAGGCTCCCGTCACCAGGGCCGCGGCGAACAGGGGAGCCCCATACCCAGCGGCGACGAACGCGATGGTGGCGATGGCGCCGGTGGTGACGTGACACGCCGGTGCCGTGCCGACGGTGAGACGCAAGAGGGCGCGCATCACGCCTCCTGCGGGGTGTCTAGCTGCGAGACGATCTCGACGAGCTCGACGTGGGGGATGACGAGCCGGGCCGTGGCTAGCGCCTTGAGCAGGCCCAGGCGGGCGGCGGCGGCACGGACCTCGTCGGCCGCGGCGGCGCGCTTGCCGGCATGCTCTGCCAGGTGGCGGCGGACGCCTTTCAGGGCGCGCGAGATCTCCTGCCTGCAGATCGGCGCCGGCACGGTGACGGCCGACGAGCTGCGCGAGGCGGATTGGATGGCCCGAGGATAAGCAGGAGGGGCGCATGCCCGGTTCGAACGGCGCCGCTCGCCGCCCGCTCCTGCCGATGCACTCCGCCGGCCCCTACAGCACCTACCGCCTGTTCGAGTGGTGCATGGCGACGATGATGGTGCTGAACGCCTTCACGCTCGCCATACCGGGGGACACGATGGAGCGCAACGCACTGAGGCCGATCGCCGAGATGGGCTTCAGCGAGGCCAACACGGCGCTGATCTTCGGATGCGCCAGTAGCGTGCGCGTCATGGCGCTGTTCCTCAACGGCTACATCAACAGCCATGGGCCCCTGCGAACCTGTGGGGTGCGAACCCCGATTTGAATTCTGGCGCCGCGCGGGACCTTTGCCGCCGGGACTTGAAGTTCTCGCCCCTCCCGATAGGACCCGTGACCCCCACCCCCCTTCCGGGCCTGTTGGACCCCGGGGAGGGCAGGACGGGGACCGGGGCTGCCCGGCCCCCGAGGGGATCAAGCCTCATGCGTCGCCGCACCCGGCCAACCTCGCGGCCCCCCGTGCAACCGACAATCCGGATCCCGAACCTTGCCTCACGGCCTCACACGACAAGGCCCCTGGAGGGGGCTGGGCGGGCCTCGATGGGGACGGGGTGAGAGGGGCCGGGACGGGGGACGGGCCTGCCTGGCGGGCTCCCAGGGTCTCAGACGGCAGGCGGTGCCAACCGGTTGGAGAGGGCCTGGTGCACGGCCTCGCGCTGCAGCGGGACGCCCCCGTTCGTGCGCCCGCGCAGGTGCCCCAGGGCGCGCCTGAGGATGTCGTCGAGCCGCACGGAGGGGCGGAGCGCGCCATGCCCCGACGTGCCCTGCAGGGCATCCCGGAGGGCGTCGACGAGGGCGGCGTCGAGAGCCCGCGGATCGGGCGCGCCTGCCTCCCTGCGGGCGGCTCGCTCGGCGCGCTTGCGGTCGCGGTCGGCCTCGCGCCGGGCACGGGCGGAAACGGTGGGGGGATGGGGCATGGCAGGGGAGAGCATCATGGCCCCCGGATCTTGCCTACGGCCTTGGCAAGGCACCATGCCCCCTGAAACGACAACGCCCGCCGCGGGGTCACCGGGCGGGCGAAGGTCTGGTCGACAGTGTGGTGCAAAGTAGACCCGAGCAGAGATCTCTCGATCCCAGGACTCAATGTAGACGGGCCTCGGGCGAGGAACAAGGCAGGTAGCGGTAGGGGTCTATACCGACCTTGGCGAGGCGGGCGAGTGCCTTGGGCCGGTTCAGGGGCTTGAGGCCGCCGGGGAAGAGCTTGCGCCCCTCTCCGACCTCCTCGTTGAGCATGTACTGGGCGTACTCAATGTCCTCCCACTCGCAGCCCATGGGGCCGAAGGAGGCGCCGTTGCGGTTCGAGGCGCGGCACGACCTGGCATGTTCGTACAGGGCGAGAAGGCGCGACAGGG
>NZ_BPRD01000516.1 GCF_022179745.1 Methylorubrum podarium | reverse complement strand
AGCTTGATCTTGTTGATGACCGAGTTGAACTGCGTGTGGCCGAGCGGGAAGTACTCTTCGCCGGCCACCGTTCCCTTGAGCACGTTCTCGATGTGCTTGCGGGCGATCTTGTTCGAGGTGCGCGGCCAGATGTAGTCCGAGCCGATCATGAAGAACGACTTGGCGCCCTTCTCCTTCGCCACCCAGTCGAGCGAGGCGAGGATCTGCTGCGTCGCCTCCTGGCCGGTGTAGATGACGTTCTTGGACTGCTCCAGACCCTCGTAGAAAGTCGGATAGTAGAGCAGGCCGTTATACTGCTCGAAGACCGGCAGCGCGGCCTTGCGCGAGGCCGAGGTCCAGCACCCCATCACCGCGGCGCAATGGTCGTTGACGAGGAGCTTCTTGGCCTTCTCGGCGAAGGTCGGCCAGTCGGAGGCGCCGTCCTCCTGGATCACCTTGATCTTGCGGCCGAGCACGCCGCCCATCTCGTTGATCTGCGCGATGGCGAGCTTCTCCGCCTGGATCGAGCCGGTCTCGGAGATCGCCATCGTGCCGGTGGCCGAGTGCAGGATGCCGACCGTGACCTCGCTGTCGGTCACCGCGAGCCCGGTCGTGTTGACGGCCGAGGTCGGGGCGGCGGCGAACGCCCCCCGCGGCATCATCGCCAGGGCAGGCAGGCCTGCGAGCCCCATGAGCAGCTTGCGCCGCAGGGCCGATTCCGGGCCCTTCCCCTTTTCATCCGCCATCGTGCCTGAACCCCTGATCTCGCGTCGGCGCGGCTCTGCCGGTCGGCGGCCGTGCTCGAACAGGGTGAAGGCTAGGCTTGATTGTGCGACGCACCCTATACGCTGTTTTGCGTATGTCCGCCGGACAGCCCGGGCCGTACCGTGCCGCTCTCGATTCCGTGAGAGCCTCGCGTTAGGGATGTCTCGTGCCGCGCAGTGGCGGAGTTTGGTCGGCACATCCGTTGCAGGCCGGTGACCCGCCCATCGTGAGGACGGCCCCCTGAGCGCCCGGTCCATCATCCCGATCCGTCGCGACTACAACCGTTTCGTCGCCGACGAGACGCTGGAAGACTACGCCCTGCGCTTCACCGCCAAGAAGGCGCGGCGCTGGTCGCCCTTCCGCATCGCCCAGACGGCGCTCGGCTCGCTCTCGTTCCTGGCGCTGGAGGCGATCGGCGGCACGCTGGTGCTCGCCACCGGCTTCACCAACACCTTCGCCGCGGTGCTCGTCGTCGGGCTCATCATCTTCGCCACCGCCGCGCCGATCACCATCTACGCCGCCCGCTACGGGGTCGATATCGATCTCCTCACCCGCGGGGCGGGCTTCGGCTATCTCGGCTCGACCATCACCTCGCTGATCTATGCCGGCTTCACCTTCCTGTTCTTCGCCATCGAAGCCGCGATCATGGCGCTGGCGCTGCAGCTCTGCTTCGGCCTGCCCCTGTGGATCGGCTACATCGTCAGCGCGGGGGCGGTCATTCCGCTGGTCGTCTACGGCATCCGCCTGATCAGCCGCTTCCAGCTCTGGACCCAGCCGCTCTGGATCGGCCTCAACCTTCTGCCGCTGGTCTATATCGGGCTCGCAGGGCCGGTGCCGTTCGAAGCCTTCACCGGCTATCCCGGCCTGGAGGCGGCGGGGGCGGGCTTCGACCTGCGCCTGTTCGGCCTCGCCTCCGGCATCCTCCTGGCGCTGCTGGCGCAGGTCGGCGAGCAGGTCGATTTTTTGAGATTCATGCCGGCATCCCGCGGCAAGGGCGACTGGCGCTGGTGGACGGGCGTCCTCTCGGCGGGAGCCGGCTGGATCGTGCCGGGCATGCTGAAAATCCTGCTCGGCGCCTTCCTCACGGTTCTGGCGCTCGGCCACGGCATCTCGCCGGAACACGCCGCCGAGCCGACGCAGATGTACGCGGTCGCCTTCGGCTACGTCTCGGGCTCGCCCGGCGTCGCCATCGCGCTGACCGGCCTGTTCGTGGTGATCTCGCAGCTCAAGATCAACGTGACCAACGCCTATGCCGGCTCGATCGCGTGGTCGAACTTCTTCTCGCGCCTCACCCACAGCCATCCGGGCCGGGTGGTCTGGCTCGTCTTCAACGTCGCCATCGCCCTGCTCCTGATGGAACTCGGCATCGACAAGACCATCGAGAGCACGCTGCCGCTCTACGCCTGCGTCGTCTCGGCCTGGGTCGGAGCGCTCGCGGCGGACCTTGCGGTCAACAAGCCGCTCGGGCTGTCGCCGCCGGGCATCGAGTTCAAGCGGGCGCATCTCTACGCCATCAACCCCGTCGGCACCGGGGCGATGGTGCTCTCGCTGCTGGCCGGCTGCCTGATCCATGCGGGCCTCCTCGGCGACGCGCTCCAGCCCTTCGCGCCGATGCTGGCGCTCGCCACCGCGTTCGCCGCGGCGCCCGCCATCGCCCTCGCCACCGGGGGCAAGCGCTACCTCGCCCGTGAACCGCACACCGCCTGGGACCGGCCGGAGATCACCTGCCGGGTCTGCGAGCACCCGTTCGAGGCCGAGGACATGGCCCGCTGCCCGGCCTATTCCGGGCCGATCTGCTCGCTGTGCTGCTCGCTCGACGCCCGCTGCGGCGACCTGTGCAAGCCGCACGGCCGGCTGGAGGCCCAGGCCCGCGACACCCTCGCCCGCGTCCTGCCGGCCCGCACCGCCGCCTGGATCGGCGCTCCGCTCGGCCGCTACCTCGCGCTGATGCTGACGCTGATCACGGTGATCGGGCTGATTCTCGTCATCGTCCATGCCGGCGCCGCCGCCGGGCACCCGGAGCATGCCGAGACGCTGCGGGCGGCGCTGACGAGCCTGTTCTTCATCCTGATCGTGATCCTCGGGGTGGTGGCGTGGCTGTTCGTGCTGGCGCAGGAGAGCCGCCGCGTGGCGCAGGAAGAGACCGCCCGCCAGACCGCCCTCTACGAGGCCGAGATCGCCGCCCACAAGGTCACCGACGCCAAGCTGCAGCAGGCCAAGGAGACGGCGGAAGCCGCCAACCTCGCCAAGAGCCGCTACGTGGTCGGCATCAGCCACGAGCTGCGCACGCCGCTCAACGCCGTGCTCGGCTACGCGCAGCTGCTGGAGGGCGATCCGACGATCCCCGAGCCGCGCCGCAACGGCATCCGGGTGATCCGCCGCAGCGCGCAGCACCTCTCCGGGCTGATCGACGGCCTGCTCGACATCTCGCGGATGGAGGCGGGGCGTCTCCAGACCTACCGCAACGAGATCCGGCTCGCCGACTTCCTGACCCAGATCGTGGACATGGTGCGCCTGCAGGCGGAGGGCGCGGGCCTGAGCTTCCGCTTCACCCGGCCCGAGATCCTGCCGGCGGTGGTGGCGACCGACGAGAAGCACCTGCGCCAGATCCTGCTCAACCTCCTCTCCAACGCCATCAAGTTCACGGCGAAGGGCGAGGTCGCCCTGGAGATGACCTATCGCGGGCAGGTCGCCGTCTTCACGATCCGCGACACCGGGCTCGGCATCCCGGAGGCCGATCTCGGCCGGATCTTCGAGCCGTTCGAGCGCGGCTCGATGCCCGCCGCCCGGGCGGCGCCGGGCACCGGGCTCGGGCTGACCATCGCGGGTCTGCTGGCGCAGGTGATGGGCGGCGAGATCACCGTCGAGAGCCGGGTCGGGAAGGGCACCTGCTTCCGCGTGCGGCTGATGCTGGCCTCGGTGAACCGGCCGGCGCCCGCCGCGATGCCGGCTCCGGCGGCGGTGGCGCGGCCCGCCCTGGCGGAGTCCGGCCGCACCATCCTCGTCGCCGACGACGACCCGGCCCACCGTGCCCTGATGCGCGAGATCCTGGAGCCCCTCGGCTTCACCGTTGCCGAGGCGCCGGACGGACCCGCCTGCCTCACCCTGGCGAAGGCGTGCGAGCCGGCGCTGATCCTGCTCGACATCGCCATGCCGGGCATGACCGGCTGGGAGGTGGCAAAAACGTTGCGTGAGACGGGCTTCACCGCCCGGATCGCGATGATGTCGGCCAACGTCCACGAGATCAGCCCGACCCGCGGGGCGGACGCGCCGCACGACGACATCATCGCCAAACCGTTCGACATGCAGGATTTCCTGGAAAGGATCACCACGTTGCTGGGCAGCGCCCGCCCGCTTCCCGCCCCCCTCCCGGAGGCGCCCCCGATCGCGCGGCCCGACCCGCTGGCCGCCGGGAAGGGAGGGGTCGCGAGCGGAGAGACGGTGCCCGCCGAGCACATCGCCGCGCTGCTGCGCCTCGGCCGCATCGGCCACGTGCGCGGCATCGAGGCCAAGCTCGCCGAACTGGAGGGCGATGCCGCTGTGCCGGCCGCCTTCGTGGCGCAGTTGCGCGGGCTGGTCGCGGCCTACGACATGCGCCGCTACGTCGGCGTGCTGGAAGGGCTCGCCCGCGATGCCTGAGGCGCAGCGCGACATCGTCCTCGTCGTCGATGATTCGCCCGATACCCTGAGCTTCCTCACCGAGGCGATCGAGCGCTCGGGCGCGACGGTGCTGGTGGCGGTGGGCGGCGACCTCGCCCTCGACCTCGTCGAGGAGATCACCCCCGACATCATCCTGCTCGACGCGGTGATGCCGGGCATGGACGGGTTCGAGACCTGCCGCCGCCTCAAGGCCAAGGGCCGGCTCGCCCACGTCCCCGTCATCTTCATGACCGGCCTGTCCGAGACCGAGCACATCGTGAAGGGATTGGGGGCGGGCGGGATCGACTACGTCACCAAGCCGATCGCCCCCGACGAGATCCTGGCCCGCATCCGCGTGCATCTGGCCAATGCCCGGTCGGCCCAGAGCGCGCGCGCCGCGCTCGACACCGCCGGGCGCACCTTGTTCGCGGTCGATGCCGCCGGCTCGGTCCTGTGGTGCACGCCGCAGGCGGCGCAAGTGCTCGCCGCGCTCGGCGGTGCCGAACCGTTGAGCCTGCCGCCGAGCGGGCGCGACTGGCTGCAGAGATGCCTCGCCGGCACCGGCACCGCGCCCCTGGCGCTCACCGATGCGGGGGGGCGGGCGCATTCCCTCAGCTTCATCGGCCGCACCGGCCCGGAAATCCTGCTGCGCCTGTCCGGCGATCCCACCGCCGCGGGCCTGGAGCGCCTGCGCGAGCGGCTGCCGATCACCGGCCGCGAGGCGGAGGTTCTGCTCTGGCTCTCCCGCGGCAAATCGAGCCGCGACATCGGCGAGATCCTCGGTCTCAGTCCCCGCACGGTGACGAAGCACCTGGAGGGCATCTACGCCAAGCTCGGCGTCGAGAACCGCACCGCGGCCTCGGCGGTGGCGGCGAGGCACCTGCGCGACCTGGATTGATCGGTCACGCCACCATCCGCCCGGCTCCTGAGCGAGTGGCCTGCGCAAACGACTTGAGGCCTCGCGTGCAGGGGTGTACGGCGCAGGCGTCATGCCTTCGCCGCATTCCACGGGGAAGCAGGCCGCCGTCTCGTTCGGGCAGGAATCGTGCTGCGCCCGAGGCCGCGCACGGCGATCCGGCGCACCGCGCCAGGAAGGCCGCGCCTCGGACCGACGGCCGAGCCTGCCATCCCGCGGGGCTGCGGCGGCCCGAGTGAGCACCGCGTCCGATTTTTACGCGCCATCCGTTGAAGGGGTCATAACGCCGATGTTCCTTGCCAAGTCTTCCATGGCCAAGCCTTTGGCGCGCCCGCTGCGCGTGGCCGCGTTCCTCGCCATGGCGGGCCTGGGCGCCGGCCTGGGCGGGACCGCGTTCGCCCAGGCGAAGAAGCCGGCCGCCCCGGCGCCGACCCCGGCCCCCGCGCAGGCCCAGCCGGCCGCGCCCGCTCAGCAGCAGGCCCAAGGCGCAGGCCCGCAGCTCATCAACGTGAAGTCCGAGCCGAGCCAGGCCGATTGGACCAAGGTCTGCGGCAAGGATCAGAGCTCCGGCACCGACGTCTGCTACACCACCCGCGACTTCGTCTCGGATTCCGGTCAGCCGGTGCTCGCGGTCGCGCTCTACGACATGAAGAACGCCGCCACGAAGCAGGAGGTGAAGGTCGTCCGCTTCCTGCTGCCGCTCGGCCTGATGCTGGCGCCCGGCATGCGCTTCGACGTCGACGGCAAGGAAGTGACCGGCGGCAAGTTCGCGGTCTGCTTCCCGAACGGCTGCTTCGCCGAGGCCGGCGGCGTCTCGAACGAGCTCATGAACGGCTTCAAGAAGGGCACCACGCTCAACGTCCGCGTCCAGAACCAGACGCAGCGCGAGGTGGTGTTCGCGGTGCCGCTCGCCGGCTTCGGCAAGGCGTTCGACGGTCCGGCCATCGACCCGAAGGTGCTCGAGGAGCAGCAGAAGAAGCTCCAGGCCGAGATGGAGAAGCGCAGCGACGAGATGCGCAAGAAGCTGGAGCAGCAGGGCTCGGCCCCGGCGCCCGCCGCCCCGGCCGCCAACGCCGCGCCGAAGTAAGCCGCCCGCACCAACGGTCGTCAGACGAAAAGCCCCGCCGTGGTCGCCACGGCGGGGCTTTTCTGTCGGCTGCGTCGGGCCGGACGCCGCCGGCCTTGCAACCATGGGCGGACCTCCGCGTTCAGCATGTCCGAGATCATCCGGACGGCAACAGTCAACCGCCAAGTCGTCGTTAAGGATGTTTCGTCCGCTTGTCGGCGGGATTGCGTGAGCAACGGTGACGAAACGCACCGCGCAATCCCACTGCACAAGGTTAGGGGTTATTTAACGGATCGAGGCGGCCGCGAAGGAGCCGCTACGGAGTTCAGGCGATGAGCCAGCGCATCGAAGACATCAAGTTCATGGCGACGATGACCTTCGTCACCCTGTTCGGCACCTGCCTCACCGCGCTGGTCGGCTGAACGCGTCCGGTCCGGCGCTCCCCTTATCGCCCGGATCCGTTAAGAAGCCGCTTCCCTCTCTCCCCCCAAGCGGGGACGTCGCCGGGACAGAGCCCGGCCGGAAGCGTGAACCGTGCGACACATCCACGTCATCGGCATCGGGACCGGCAATCCGGAGCACCTGACGATCCAGGGCATCCGGGCGCTGAAGGCGACCGACGCCTTCTTCGTCCTCGACAAGGGGGAGGCCAAGGCGGGCCTTCTCGACCTGCGCCGGCAGATCTGCGACCGCTACATCGAGGGCCGGCCCTATCGCTTCATCGAGGCGTCCGACCCGGAGCGCGACCGCCGCCCCGCGGATTACGGCGTGGCGGTGGACGATTGGCACGCCGCCCGCGCGGCCCTCTACGAGGATCTGATCCTCGAGCATCTGCGCGAGGACGAGCGCGGCGCCTTCC
>NZ_BPRD01000515.1 GCF_022179745.1 Methylorubrum podarium | reverse complement strand
GGGCATACGGCTCCGCGTCTATTTCCAGAACACTCACACAGTCTTGCACAAGAACGCGGGAAGAAAAACGGTCATGGCTAACCCTCAGCGACAGGGCTCATCAATCAGCATGTTTGCTCTGGCCGCCGCCTGCGCGTGGGGGGCCTGGAGCGTGCCGAATGATGCGGCGCAATGGTTTCTGGCGGCGTCCGGTGCGGTCGCTGTTATAGCCGGCACAGACCGGCGGCGGGCGGAGCAGGACCGCGAGCGCAAGCGTCGCGCTGCGGAGACGCCTAGCGGGGTCTATGGCACGGCGTCCTTCATGACGGGCGAAGAGGCTGTGCGCGCCGGTCTCACCAATCCGGCCGGCCTGTTCCTCGGGGCGCTTGAGGGGCGGATGCTGTTTCACACGGGCAAGGCGCATTGCATCTCCGTGGCCCCGGCACGATCCGGCAAGGGAACGTCGGCTGTTATTCCCAATCTGCTGCATTCCCAAGCCAGCACGTACATCATTGATCCCAAGGGTGAGCTCGCCGGTGTCACGGCACGGCACCGGCGAGAGACCTTCGGGCAGAAGGTCATTGTCCTCAACCCTTGGGGCCTGCACGGCCTGCCGAAACATCGCTTCAACCCGCTCGCCTATCTGATCGATATCTACGAGGACGAAACGATCCGGCGCGGCCTCACAGAAGAGGTCGCGGCGCTCGCCCTGCAGCTGGTCCCGGAGCCCGAAGACGCGCGCAACAAATTTTTCCGCGAGGGCAGTCGCAAGCTACTGCGCGCCATCATGCTGCATTTTGCGAGCCGGGGACGGCCCGCGTCCTGCACGCTGCCAGACCTGTGGCGCGTTCTTCAGAACGCAACCCGCATGGACGAGACGCTGATCGAGATGGCCGGGTCCGATGCGCTTGGCGGCGTGGTCGCGGACTTCGCCGACGACATTGCGCGCACCCTCGAAAAGAACCCCGAAAGCTTCCAGAGCTTCATTGAAGGGGCAACGCAGGCCGTGTCGATATTTGACCCGGCCGGGTGGCTTGCGGACAGCGTCATGGCTTCCGACTTCTCTTTCGGCGAACTGAAGACGGGGAAGGTCAGCGTCTATCTCGTCATCCCGCCGGACCGCGTCGCCACGCATGGGGCGTGGCTCGGGCTTCTCACGCGGCAGGCGATCACGGCGGTTGCGCGTCAGCCCGGCAATACGCCGGTGCTGTTCATGCTCGATGAGTTTGCGAACATGGGCAAGCTGGCGGGCCTATCGGAAAGCCTGACTCTGCTGCCAGGCCTGGGCGTGCGCGTGTGGATCATCGTGCAGTCACTCGATCAGCTGCGCACTGTGTATGGGCGGGAGGCAACGAACACGATCCTCTCGCAGGCCGAAGTCCAGCAGTTCTTCGCGGTCCAGGACCATGGGCTCGCAAAGATGCTGTCCGATGCGCTCGGTCAGCGCACCGTCAAGACCCTCTCGGTCAATCTCGGCCGCAAGGAAGACGACGACCCCGGCGAAAGCCGCGCGGAAGCGGCGCGCCCGCTCATGAGCCCGGACGAAATCCGGCTGATGCCGACGGGTCAGCAAATCCTGCTGATCCAATCCCACCCGCCGATCCGCGCGCAGCGCGTGCCATTCTGGACCGTCGCGCCCTGGCGCGACTGGGCCACACCCAATCCGGTCGAAGGCGTGCATCCGCGTCCAGAGCCGACATTCCGCCTGAACTACCGGAAGAAGCGCGATGACTGATCGTAGAGAGTTCGAGGTGAAGGTGGAGTCGGCCGCTTCCGACACCGCCATGCCGGACTGGGAGCGCCGCCTTTACGCGGGCGCAAATTGGCTTGATGGGCGGCTCGGTATTCGCTTTTGGATAATGGCAGGCCTCGTCATTGCCAGCCTCGTTGTCGGCACTCCGCATATTCTGGTCCACTATCAGTGCTATGGGCGCTGCGGCCAGAAGGCGACTGAGTTCAATTGCCAGTATTTCGGCGTGCGGGGTTGGCAAACGGCGGCACCGGAGCACGGCAAGTGTGCTCGGATCAGGCTGATGTGATCGCACTATGCCCCATATTCCTCAGCGGCAGAGTGGTAGGCGTCGAGCAAGTCCAGTTCGTTAAAAGGCGTCTTTTCTGGCACCATCATGACGCGGCCCGTCAATGCGATCCCAGCCGGGATATATAGAACATAGCCGCCCTTAGACGACGCAGTCGCTGAACCGACACGGTGCACCTTGTGGCGCTTCTGTCCTTTGTATTCAAAATTCTCAAAAACGATTAGTTCGTAACGCTCTGTGGATTTTAACTTCGCGGCCATTCTGAAACTCCCTCCGGCTGAAATTGATATCAATTCTGAAGGGAGTTTTCATTTCAGACAAATATATTCGGCCGCCCTAATATAGATCGTGAGACAATTTCTCTTGGGCGACTGATTTTACTGCTATCCCTCAGAGAAGGGATAGCTGCCGATCTGTTGGGTCTTCGATGCCATAGACCTGACGAGCCTTTGCGAGCGTTGTCTTGCCTTCGAAGGTCGGCTTCATGATCACATGGTTGTGCACCTCCCACGAAATCCAGATTTTCAGTCCCGCTCCCTGATAGGTGAGCGACAGTTGGTTGGGACCGCCCGACCCACCGAAGATGCCCAATTCGAAGGTGAGCGCGTCAGCAAGTTCCTGGTCGGTCAGGCCTCGGTCAGCGCGGTCCGCCCAACGGGCTTTACCGCCGGAGAAGCCCTGTGTCGCCGTGATGAAGCCGTCGCACTTATCGGCTTCAGTGAGAATGCGCGTCATGGCACTTCCTCGCTTTCAGCATCGAAATGGATTTCGGCGAGTCGGTCGCAGGTGCCGAAGTCGATGTTCGCTGCCACGCAGAAGTGTTTTAGATCGGCAAGCAGATCGCAGACGGCTTCTTCGTCGTAGGTGGGACTTTGTCCCCGGGTCCAGGCGGCGCGCGCGAGTGCGGCCATGGCGGTTTCGATATTCACAGAATTGCGCATGGTGTTGTCCTCCGAGTGGGGAGGGGCGCTTACGCGCCCGCTCCGTTGTTGTTTTCACTCGGATGGCGGAGGACAATGCGCCCGCCGTTGACCGGAACCAGGTCGAGCTGAAGGGTGAGGCCTTCGCCGTCCTGATGCGTCCACGCCGCGCCGATGCGGGTCCAGAAGGCTTTGTCCTCGTTCCCGGCGACGTGCCAGGCGATGTATGCCGGGGCGCGATTTTCGCGGGCGGGGCGGCGGTTCTGTTTTTCGTTGCGTGCCATGATGGAAGCTCCTTTCGCTTGGGTTGATCTCGACACGCTGACCGTCAGAGCGGGCGGAGAAGCGGACGGTTCACGGCGGATGCGGTGGAGGGGAATCGCCTGGCTTGCAGCAAGCGCAGCGCGGCGAAAGTCGGGGACACCGCCGCATCACCCGTCAGGGCCAAAGGGCCTTGAACCGGATGCGCGCCCGGTCAAGTTCAGGCGTAATCAGTCGAGGAAATCCTTTGCGGAAGGTCCGGCGCTCAAATGCACCGCAGGGCAGAACTGCTGCTCCCCGCTACCGTGAGCGTTCTGGATTCAGATGCGCACGATGCGGGACGGATAGCTTTCTATGCCGCTCAACGCGGGAGGTGGCAGTTGACGTGGTGATGAGGCCGACACGTGAGCGCGGGGTAAATCCGGCGGCGGTGCGCGCTCGACCCTCGATGCGATAATATAACTTATGACAAATAGGGCGCGGATCAGAGTGCCAGATCAACGGTTTGCCGCCAATCGGCTCATTTGCATTCTGCAAACAGCCAAGCACGCGCGCGACGCGCGGACAGCGTGACCAGCTTGTGGCCACGACCGGCGATGATGCTCCGATCATAAGGGATGCAGCTCGAACGAAGGGAGTTGCACCATGAAAAACGATCCCACCAGACATTCCGCCGGTCTTGAACTGAGCGAGGATTTCGTAAGTCGCGCCATCGCGCTGCGCGGCGGCAAGAACCTCGACGCCGCATTCCTGATGGACCTGCTCGATGCTGGTCTGGCCATCATGGAGCTATCGGCCGGCAGCCACGACGCGCGTTGCAGCAATCCGGACTGCGACGGCTGCCGCATCCGGACTCAGGAGCCGTCACCGACCATCATGGCGGAGTTCGCTGATGTTCATGCGCAGCTCGACCGGTCGTTGGAGAAAGCACAGGCCGGAGAAAAGACCGAGCGTGCGATCACCATGGCGGTGTCGGAAGCGAGCCTAATCTTCATGGCCTGGCTGGATCGCATGATCGAGAGCCGCATTCAGGGCGGGCTGCGCGTCGTCGGTCCCGAGATCAATATCGACCAGTCGATCGACATGGAACGTGCCGGGCGCTACCTCTCGAACCTCCTGATCAACAGCCTGGAACAGCAGATGGCGGAGTTTGTAGAGGGGCGGCATCCCCTGCTCTATCCGCGACTGGGCAAGCCAAGCTGAGTACTCGTCACCGCTATGGAAACAGAAACGGGCCGGCTCATCGCCGGCCCGTTTTTGCGTTGGCGATTAAGGCACGGTATCGAAACGGACATAGAACTCCTTCGCATGATCCTTGATCTGGAATGCCTTCTCCAGATCCTTCGGGACCGGAACGTAGATGCGATCCGCTGTGACAATCGTCGTCGTGCGGAACATCGAGCCGCCGGTTTCCTGCGAGCCGAGTGGTTCCCGCAGTTCAATGTCGTAGTACAAGCTCAATTCGCCTGTGGCGTCCGTGAAGATGTAGATGACCCGATGGGACCCCCAAATGACCTTTGTTGTATGGGGAAAGTGCAGGAATTCCCCTTCTCGCTTGTTCAGGCGGTCGGATAGCGCCAAAAACATCTGAAAATTGTTCAGTTTTGGATGAGCGTCTGAGACGGTCAGAACCTTCATGTCGCTCTTGACCTCTTCGCGCATGATCGGCGGGGCTGCCTCGAACTCATTGGTAGGCGGGGCGGCCGGTGCAGCGTCGATGATGCCCGGAAACTCCTGCTCGACAGTCCCAACCTGCTCCTGGGTAACCTCTTGACGCTGCACCGGGGAGCGACCGCCTCCACCCACGGCGCGGACGACTTCCGAAAACTCGACCTTGCCGGCGAGATAATCGGCAAGCAGGGATTCGGCCTCACCGAAGTCCGCGTAATCGACTCGGAACAGTTCCTTGTTCTGCTGTATCCGGCGAAAGAGGGCATCACGCCCAAGCTTCGTCGAGGATGGAACGTGGTCCCTTATCTGCGGATAAAGCTGCTCGCGAACAAAATCCTGAACGAATGGATCGAACGCCTCCCGCGC
>NZ_BPRD01000514.1 GCF_022179745.1 Methylorubrum podarium | reverse complement strand
CGGCGACGAAGGCGGCGAGGTCCCCGAGATCCGCCGACACTGTTCAATCCTTCGTACAGCCCGTGCTGATTGAACCGTATTATCGCGCAGTGCGGCAGCGTCTAGATCCGAGGGCGTCACACAGGAGACACCCATGACTGATCGCGACAATGGTCTCGCCAACGATCTCGGCAAAGCCGGCACCTATGCCCTGGGCGATCGCCCGGTGAGGCGTCTGGGCTACGGCGCGATGCAACTCGCCGGCCCGCACGTGTTCGGCCCGCCGAAGGACCGGGGCGGCGCCGTCGCCGTCCTGCGCGAGGCGGTCGCCCGCGGCGTGAACCACATCGATACGAGCGACTTCTACGGCCCGCACGTGACCAACCAGATCATCCGCGAGGCGCTTCATCCCTATCCGGACGATCTCGTCATCGTCACCAAGATCGGTGCGAAGCGGGGAGAGGACGCGTCGTGGAATCCGGCCTTCTCGGCGGAGGATCTCACCCGCGCGGTCCACGACAACCTGCGCCATCTCGGCGTGGACGCGCTCGATGTCGTCAACCTGCGCATCATGTTCGACGTGTCGGGACCGGCCGAGGGCTCCATCGAGGCCCCTCTCGCCGTGCTGGCGGATCTTCAGCGCCAGGGTCTGGTGCGCCGGATCGGGCTCAGCAACGTGACGGCCCGGCAGGTCGCCGAGGGGCGGACGATCGCGGAGATCGTCTGCGTCCAGAACGCGTACAACCTCGCGCACCGGGCGGACGACGCGCTCGTCGACGACCTCGCGGCGGCCGGGATCGCTTACGTTCCGTTCTTCCCGCTCGGGGGCTTCAGCCCGCTGCAATCGACGACGCTGTCCGGGGTGGCCGAGCGGCTCGGCGCGACGCCGATGCAGGTCGCGCTCGCCTGGCTCCTGCGCCGCGCGCCCAACATCCTGCTGATCCCCGGCACGTCGTCGGTCGCGCATCTCCGGGAGAACCTGGCCGCCGCCGACCTGATGCTGCCGGACGCGGCGATGGCGGAGCTTGGCCGGATCGCGCCTCCGTCCGGGGAGTGATACGATTTCGGATTAATTTGCTGGGGCTTTGCCCCTCGCCGTCATCGCGAGGCG
>NZ_BPRD01000513.1 GCF_022179745.1 Methylorubrum podarium | reverse complement strand
GGGCGCGAGCCGCAGATCGTGCGCGGGCGCGGCTACGACCACAATTACGTGCTGGCCAAGGCGCCGACGGCGGCGCCGCGTCCGGTCGCCCGGGTCGAGGACCCGGTCTCGGGTCGGGTGCTGGAGATGACGAGCAACCAGCCGGGCGTGCAGTTCTACAGCGGCAACTTCCTCGATGCGACGGCGGTCGGCAAATCCGGCCTGGCCTACCGGCAATCGGACGGGCTCGCCCTCGAACCCCAGCTCTTTCCCGACACGCCGAACCAGCCGGCCTTCGGCTCCGCCCGCCTCGATCCCGGCGCGACCTACCGCAACGTCATCACCTACCGCTTCTCGACCAGCCCCGATTCGAGCCGGACCGCCCGATGACCGACGTCTCCAGTCCCTGCCGGCTGCGCTCGCGCGCCTGGTTCGACAACCCCGACAACATCGACATGACGGCGCTCTACCTGGAGCGCTACCTCAACTTCGGCCTCAGCCTGGAGGAGTTGCGCTCGGGCAAGCCGGTGATCGGCATCGCCCAGACCGGCTCGGATCTCTCCCCTTGCAACCGGCATCACCTCGTCCTGGCGGAGCGCGTCCGCGAGGGCATCCGCGAGGCCGGGGGGATCGTGCTCGAATTTCCGGTCCACCCGATCCAGGAGACCGGAAAGCGCCCGACCGCGGGGCTCGACCGCAATCTCGCCTATCTCGGCCTCGTCGCGCTCCTGTACGGCTATCCCCTCGACGGGGTGGTGCTGACCACGGGCTGCGACAAGACCACGCCGGCCTGCCTGATGGCGGCCGCCACCGTGAACATCCCGGCCATCGCCCTCTCGGTCGGGCCGATGCTGAACGGCTGGCACAAGGGGCAGCGCACGGGGTCGGGCACCATCGTCTGGCGGGCGCGGGAGATGCTGGCGGCGGGCGAGATCGATCACGACGGCTTCATCAAGCTCGTGACCTCGTCGGCGCCCTCGACCGGGTTCTGCAACACGATGGGCACGGCGACGACCATGAACACGCTGGCCGAGGCGCTCGGCATGATGCTGCCGGGCAGCGCCGCGATCCCCGCCCCCTACCGCGACCGCCAGGAGGCGGCCTACCGCACCGGCAAGCGCATCGTCGCGATGGTGGCCGAGGATCTCAAACCCTCCGACATCCTGACCCGCGACGCCTTCCTCAACGCGATCGTCGTCAACTCGGCGATCGGAGGATCGACCAACGCGCCGATCCATCTCGCGGCGATCGCGCGGCATATCGGGGTCGAGCTGACCATCGACGACTGGCAGACCCACGGCCTCGACGTGCCGCTCCTCGTCAACCTGCAGCCGGCGGGCAGCTATCTCGGCGAGGATTATTACCGCGCCGGCAGCCTCCCGGCGGTGGTGGCCCAGCTCATGCGCGAGGGCCTGATCCGCGAGGCGGCGATCACCGCCAACGGGCGGTCGATCGGCGACAATTGCCGCGGCGCGGCG
Source organism: Methylorubrum podarium (assembly GCF_022179745.1). Taxonomy (GTDB): domain Bacteria; phylum Pseudomonadota; class Alphaproteobacteria; order Rhizobiales; family Beijerinckiaceae; genus Methylobacterium; species Methylobacterium podarium. The sequence goes on along the minus strand of NZ_BPRD01000513.1, from coordinate 4,297 downwards.
ATCGAGGACGAGGACGTCATCCGGCCGATCGACCGGCCGCTGAAGGAGGCCGCCGGCTTCCTGGTGCTGCGCGGCAACCTGTTCGACGCCGCGATCATGAAGACCAGCGTGATCGGCGAGGACTTCCGCGCGCGCTACCTCTCCAACCCGGCCGATCCGGACGCCTTCGAGGGCCGCGTCGTCGTCTTCGACGGCCCCGAGGACTACCACGCCCGCATCGACGACCCCGCCCTCGACATCACCGAGGAGACCCTGCTGGTGATGCGCGGGGCCGGCCCGGTGGGCTATCCGGGGGCGGCGGAGGTGGTGAACATGCGCCCGCCCGCGCATCTGATCCGGGCCGGCCTGCACGCGCTGCCCTGCCTCGGCGACGGGCGGCAATCGGGCACCTCGGCCTCGCCCTCGATCCTCAACGCCTCGCCGGAGGCCGCCGCCGGCGGCGGCCTCGCCCTGCTGCGCACCGGCGACCGGGTGCGGATCGACCTGCGCCGCGGCACCGCCGACGTGCTGATCGGCGAGGCCGAACTGGACGCGCGCCGCCGGGATCTCGCGGCCGGCGGCGGCTATCCCTCCCCGGCCTCGCAGACGCCCTGGCAGGCGATCCAGCGCCAGGTCGTCGGGCAGATGCAGACCGGCGCCATCCTCGAAGGGGCGGAAGCCTTCCAGCGCATCGCGCAGACCAAGGGTCTGCCCCGCGACAACCATTGACGGCGATGCGCCCGCGGCCCGACGGAAGGGCAGGCGCCCCGCATCCGGCGCCCGCCCTGCGCTCACGCCTTCATCGACATCTCGGTGTCGGCGAGGGCGAGGCGGACGAGTTCGGTCATCGCCGCATGCGCGGCGGCCGGATCGCCGGCCACGATCGTCTCGTAGAGGGTGCGGTGGACGGGGATCGGATCGCGCGGCAGCGCCTGGCGGCGCTGCTTGAAGATCGTGGTCCACGTCACCGCCGCCGCGATCGAGCTCGACAGGGTGATCAGCGGACCGTTGCGGGTCGCCTCCAGGATCGTGAGATGGAAGGTCTGGTCCGCGGCGCGGCCCGCCTCGTTGGCAAGGCCGTGACGCGCCATCTCCTCGAGGGCGTGGCCCATCCGGGCGATGTCGAGCGCGGTGCGGCGCTCGGCGGCGAACGCCGCCGCGGCCGGCTCGACCACCATGCGCAGCTCGAACAGGTCGCGGATGAAGGACTCGCTCGGCTCCGCCTCGAAGGCCCAGGCGAGGATGTCCGGATCGAGCAGGTTCCAGCGGTTGCGCGAGCTGACGCGCGTCCCGATCTTCGGCCGGCTCTCGACGAGCCCCTTGGCGCTGAGGATGCGCACCGCCTCGCGATAGGCGGTGCGCGACACCTTGAGCTGCTCCGAGAATTCGATCTCGCCGGGCAGGATTTCGCCCGGAGCGTAGCGGCCGGCCAGGATCGCGACGCCGATCTCGCGCGCCACCGAGCCGTGGATCCGCTGTCCGTCGGAAGCGAGCGGCAGTTTGACGGCCTCAAGTCCCGTTGCGCGCGCCACCCGTATCCCCCCAACGAGCACCGTCGCGGCTCGGGATCCGAGCCTGCCGCGGGCCTCTGCGGGTCCGGGCGATGTCGTTCGAGCGACAATAGCCGCCAAGTGTAGCTTCGCAAAACCAGCGCTGCCGGGAACGGCGGCCCGGTGGAATCCAGGGCCGATCCGTCGGCAGCGGTCACTCGCGTTCCTGCCGGCCACAGCCGCCGGCGCCCGCCGCCGCAGGCTCGGGCCCCTGCGCCATCCGATGCCCTAAACCTCTGATTTCATATGTCTTTATTTGGAGATCCCGTGGCTGCCCCCGGGACGGCTCTCTGATCCTGGAAGGTCTGATCCGCGCAACGCTCTCGGTCGCCTTCCTCGGCGCCGCGAGGCCGACAAACGGCTTCAAGTGGTGTCTCCGCGGCGGAAGCGCGCGGTGCTTGCAGGACCTAACGAATCAATATAGTTTAATTGTCTGAGTAAAAGAGAGGGAGGATGGGTTGGTCGAGGGGTCGATCCTGATCGGGTCCGAGGCGGTGCGGTCCGCGGAGACGTTCCGCGGCGTGGAGGCCGCGACGGGCGCGCCGCTCGACCCCGTCTTCGCCGCGGCCGGCTCCGCCGAGGTCGAGCGGGCCTGCGCCCTGGCCGAAGCGGCCTTCCCGAGCTTCTCGGAGACGGAGCCCGCGCGACGGGCCCGCTTCCTCGACGCGGTGGCCGAGGCGATCGGCGATCTTGGACCCGGCCTGATTGCGCGGGCCCGCGCGGAGACCGGCCTGCCCGAGGCGCGCCTCGAGGGCGAGCGGACCCGGACCGTGGGTCAACTCCGACAATTCGCGAGTCTCGTGCGTTCCGGCGACTGGATCCGTGCGACGCACGACACGGCGCTTCCCGATCGCCAGCCGCTTCCGCGTCCGGATCTGCGCCGCCGCCACGTCGCGCTCGGACCCGTCGCCGTGTTCGGCGCCTCGAATTTCCCGCTCGCCTTCTCGGTGGCCGGCGGCGACACCGCTTCGGCGCTCGCCGCCGGCTGCCCGGTCGTGGTCAAGGGTCACCCGGCCCACCCCGGAACCGGCGAGATGGTGGCGCGCGCCGTCCGCGCCGCGGTCGCCGGACTCGACCTGCACGAGGGCGTGTTCTCCTACCTGCCGGGGCCGTCGCAGGCGCTCGGCACCGCCCTGGTCGCCGATCCGCGCATCAAGGCCGTGGGCTTCACCGGGTCGCGCGCGGGCGGCCTCGCCCTGATGCGGGTGGCGGCGCAGCGCCGGGAGCCGATCCCGGTCTACGCGGAGATGAGCGCGGTCAATCCGGTCGTGCTGATGCCCGCCGCCCTGCGGGCGCGGGCGGCCGAGCTCGGGGCCGCCTTCGTGCAGTCGCTCACCCTCGGCGCCGGGCAGTTCTGCACCAATCCCGGCCTGCTGATCGGCCTTGCCGGTCCCGATCTCGATGCCTTCGCGCAGGCCGCCGCGGAGGCCCTGCGGGCGAGCGCGCCGCACGGGATGTTGACGCCCGGCATCCGCGACCGCTTCGCCGACGCCGTCGCGGCGATGGCGGGCCAGGACGGCGTGGCCACGCTGGCGCGCAGCGATGGCGGCGCGGACCGGGCGCCGACCGCCCTGTTCCGCACCGACGCGGCCCATTTCCTCGCCGACCCGGCGCTGGCGGAGGAGATGTTCGGTCCCGCCGCGATCCTGGTCGCCGCCGCCGACGGCGCCGAGCTGGTGCGGGTGATCGAGGCGCTCGAAGGCCAGCTCACCGCGACGCTGCATCTCGATCCGGACGACGCGCCCGCCGCCGCGGAGCTGGTGCCGCTGCTCGCCCGCAAGGCCGGCCGCGTCCTCGCCAACGGCTGGCCGACCGGCGTCGAGGTCGCCCCGGCGATGGTGCATGGCGGGCCGTTCCCGGCGACCTCGGACGGGCGCACCACCTCGGTCGGCACCCTGGCGATCGAGCGGTTCCTGCGCCCCGTCTGCTACCAGGATCTGCCCGACGCGCTGCTGCCCGCGCCCCTTCGAAGCGGCAATCCCTGGCACCTCGCCCGACAGGTCGACGGCGTCCTGCGCCCGGCCTCCGGCTGACCGGCCGCCGCAACCAGACCAGGGCAGCCGGCTCGGACCAGAGCCGGCGCCGGGAGGAACAGGATGGTTTCGTCACTCCTACAATATCGGTTGCCGGACGGGCGGCGCGGCGTCGCGGCCCTGGCCGGGGACCGGGTGCGCACGGTGATCGGCGTGACCAGCGTCCTGTCCCTGGCGCAGGCGGCGCTGGCCGCCGGGCGCGATCTCGCCGCGGCCGCGGCCGCGGCCGGATTCGGCGGTCCGGTGGATCTCGACACGGTGACGCTGCTGCCGCCGATCGATCATCCGGATCCGGCGCACCTGCTCCTGAGCGGCACCGGACTGACCCATCTCGGCTCCGCCGAGGGGCGCAACCAGATGCACCGCGCCGCCGCCGAGGACCCGGCCCCGACCGATTCCATGCGGATGTTCCTGATGGGCGTCGAGGGCGGCAAGCCGGCGCCCGGAACGGTCGGGGCCCAGCCCGAATGGTTCTACAAGGGTGACGGTTCCGGCCTCGTCGCCTCCGGCGCGCCGCTGGTCTCGCCGGCCTTCGCCCTCGACGGCGGCGAGGAGCCGGAGATCGCCGGCATCTACCTGATCGATGAGGCCGGCCGGCCGGTCCGTCTCGGCTTCGCCCTGGCCAACGAGTTCTCCGACCACGTCACGGAGCGCGGCAACTACCTCTGGCTCGCCCATTCCAAGCTCCGGCCGGCGGCGCTCGGCCCCGAACTCCGGCTCGGCGCCCTGCCGCCG
>NZ_BPRD01000512.1 GCF_022179745.1 Methylorubrum podarium | reverse complement strand
GCAGAGGGGGGAGGGTTAAAGCCAAGTCATTGCGCCAGCCCGACCTGCACGAGGTTGTCGCTGAAGGTCGGCGAGTGGCCCATGCCGCCGTAGGTCGAGGCACTGATGACGTTCACCGCCCCGTCGCGGTTGAGCGAGTGCCAGTAGCCGAGCGAGGCGATCACCAGCCCCGGCGGCACCTCGTCGGTCACCCGCGCCTGGCCGTGGAAGGCGCCGCGGTCGTTGAAGACGCGCACCAGCGCCCCGTCCGTGACCTCGCGGCTCGTCGCGTCGGCCGGGTTGATCAGGATCGTCTGCTCGCCCTGCGCCCGGACCTTGTGCGCCTCGTTGGCGTATTGCGAGTTGAGGAAGCCGTGGCTCTTCGGCGAGACGATGTTGAGCGGATAGCGCTCGGCCTGCCCCGGATTCGTCTCCGGGCGTTCGTTGGCCGGCACGTAGCCCGGCAGCGGGTCGAGGGGCTCGCCGCCCTGGAACTGCTCGTACATCTGCCGGAAGGGCGGGGCGACGAAGTTGCCCCCCGTGACCGCCGCCTCCGAGTAGAACTCGCACTTGCCCGACGGCGTCGGGAAGTTGCCCTCCGCGTGCGGGGTGCGCGTGGCCGGGTCGCCGATATTGAGGCGGTACCAGCCTTGCTGGCGGAAATGATCCATGGAGATGCCGCCGAGCTTCGGGCTCTCCCAGTCGAGATACCATTCCATGAGCTCCGCCTCGCTCATGGAGAATTGCGGCTCGGTGAAGCCGAAGGTCTTGGCCAGCCGCCGGAACAGCTCGGCATTCGAGACCGTCTCGCCCGGCGGCTCGATCGCCTTCTGGTTCAGGGTGAAGAAGAAGTGCCCCCAGGAGAACATCATGTCGTCGTGCTCGGCCGCCATGGTGGCCGGGAGCAGGATGTCGGCGTAGCGGGCGGTGTCGGTGACGAAGTGCTCGCTGACCACCGTGAACAGGTCCTCGCGGGCGAGGCCGCGCTTGATCTTGGCGGTCTCGGTCGAGTTCGAGACCGGGTTGGCGTTGTAGACCATCAGGGCGTGGATGCCGGGCTCGATTCCCGCCTCGCCGGTCAGCACCTCGCCGAGCTTGAGCACGTTGACCACCCGCGTGCCCTCCGGGATCAGGTCCGGCCGGCAGACCCGGTCCCAGTGCACCGGGAACTCCCACAGCGGCATCTGGTAGACTCCGCCGCCCGGATCCTTCCAGGACCCCGTCAGCGCCGGAAGCGAGAAGATGGCGCGCAGGGCCTGGGCGCCGCCGGCGCTGCGCTCCACCGCCACGCCGGGCCGCAGCGCCGCGTTGGGGGTGGTGGCGTATTCCCGCGCGAGGTGCCGGATGTCCTCGGCCGGGATGCCGCAGATCCCGGCGGCGTATTCGGGGGTGAAGGCCCGCGCCCGTTCTTTGAGCGGCTCGAAGCCGACGGTGTGGCGGGCGATGTAGTCGTCGTCGGTCAGGCCCTCTTCGATGATGACGTGGATCATCGCCATGGCCAGCGCCCCGTCGGTGCCGGGCTTCGGCATCAGGTGCCAGTCGGCCTGGGCCGCCGTGCGCGAGCGGTAGGGGTCGATCACCACGACCTTCGCGCCGTTGCGCTGCGCCTCCTTCACCACGTGCCAGTGGTGCAGGTTGGTCGAGACCGAGTTGCAGCCCCAGATCACGATGAGCTTCGACTGCTCGAAGCTCATCGGGTCGGTGCCGTTGGTGGGCCCGACGGTCAGGAGCCACGCCGTGCACGAGCCGGAGCCGCAGAACGTCTTCTCGGCCACCGTCGCGCCGAGGCGGTTGAAGAAGGCGTCGCCGACGGTGAGACCCTGCACCACGCCCTCGTTGCCGAGGTAGTTGTAGGGAAGGATCGCTTCCGCCCCGTGCGTCGCGATGATGGCGCTGAACCGGCGGTGGATCTCGGAAAGCGCCTCGTCCCAGGTGATGCGCTCGAACTGGCCGCTGCCCTTCGGGCCGGCGCGGCGCATCGGGTAGAGGACGCGGTCGGGATTGTAGTGGTGGCGGTCGAAGTCCTTGAGCTTGCCGCAGAGCGCGCCGCGGGTCATCGGGTGGTCGGGGTTGCCGCGCACGTCGATCAGCCGCCCGTTCTCGACGGTGTAGATCATCGAGCAGGTATCGGGGCAGTCGTGCGGGCAGGCGCCGAGCCGGGTGACGGCCTCGGACACCGTCTTGGCGGCCGCCTCGGCCTCGATCTCCGAGATGCGCTCTTCGAGCATGGTGTTCCTCCTCGCGCGGCCGGATCTTGACCTCTGGATCTTGGCGTCCGGCTCGTTGCAAGCATCGAGCCTAACGTGGAGGAGCGTAGAAAAATAGTGCGATTCTAAGAAGCGTTCGAAGGGACAACGCTGCCGGGCGAGCGCAAGACCTGCATCATGATGCCTGCCCATGATGCAGGACCGTCCGAGTCGGACGACGGCCATCCCCTTACGGAAACGTCGCCCTAGATGAGCCGCCGTGCCCCGTCTCGCCCTCGTCCTCCTGCCGGCCGCCCTCGCCGTGCTCGCCGGTCCCTCGCGCGCGGCCCCCTCGCCCGAGAGCGAGACGGTGGAGCAGGCGCTTTGCCGGCTGATCGAAGAGTCCGCGAGGGCCCGCAGCCTGCCGGTCCCGTTCCTGACCCGGCTGATCTGGCGCGAGAGCTCGTTCCGCGTCGGCGTGGTGAGCCCGGCGGGCGCGCAGGGCGTGGCGCAGTTCATGCCGGGCACGGCCAGGGACCGCGGCCTCGGCGATCCGTTCGACCCCGAACAGGCGATCCCGCACGCCGCGCATTTCCTGTCCGATCTCAAGCGGCAATTCGGCAATCTCGGCCTCGCCGCGGCGGCCTATAACGGCGGGCCGGGGCGGGTCTCGGCCTGGCTCGCCGGCAGCGGCGGCCTGCCCGCGGAGACGCGGGCCTACGTCATCGCCATCACCGGCCGGCCGGCGGAGGATTGGCGCCCGAACGCCACCGTCGAGATGCCGGAAGGGTCCGATCCGGCGGGGAAGAAGGCCGAGGCGAAGCCCGAGGACAAGCCGCCCCCGCCGGAGGCCGAGACGCAGACCTGCCTGCAGGTGACCGCGGCCCTGCGCATCCCGTCGCGCGGGGACCGGTTCGCGCTGGCGATCGAGGGCGGCCCGGCCGCGCCCTGGGGCGTGCAGCTCGCCGGAAACTTTTCCAAGTCGCTGGCGCTGGCGAGCTTCCAGCGGGCGCGCACCCGCTACACCAGCGTAATCGGCGAGGTGCGGCCGATGATCATCGGCACGCGCCTGCGCTTCCGCGGCACCCGCACCTTCTACCGGGTGCGCATTCCGGCCGAGAGCCGGGCCGCCGCCGACGGCCTCTGCCAGAAGATCCGCGGGGTCGGCGGCGCCTGCATCGTCCTGAGGACATAACTCCCAACACCGCCACCGCGTGGCCATGAATCCGCCGCGACCGCCGCGTCAATCACGAGTCACATGATCAAGGCATTCGTCTCCCTCGTCTCCCTGGTCTGCCTCGGGCTCACCGCCCTCGGGCTCAGCGGCTGCTCGCCGCTGGCGCTGTTCGACGCGCTGGGGCCGCGTGACAAGGGCGGGCGCCTCGCGGTCCGCGACGCGGCCTACGGCGCCGATCCGCGCCAGCGCCTCGACGTGTTCGTGCCGACGGTGCCGGTGGAGCGGGCGCCGGTGCTGGTGTTCTTCTACGGCGGCTCGTGGAGCAGCGGCAGCAAGGACGACTACGCCTTCGCCGCGCAGGCCTTCGCCGCGCAGGGCTTCGTGACCGTGCTGCCGGACTACCGGCTCTACCCGAAAGCGCGCTTTCCCGAGTTCCTGAAGGACGGGGCGGCGGCGATCGCCTGGGTGCGCAACAACATCGCCGCGCAGGGCGGCGACCCGAACCGGATCGTGCTGGCCGGCCACTCGGCGGGCGCCTACAACGCGGCGATGCTCGGGCTCGACCCGGAATATCTGCGCCAGGCCGGCGTCGATCCGCGGGCGGTGCGGGCGGTGGCCGGGCTGTCGGGCCCCTACGACTTCCTGCCCTTCGACCAGACAACCTCGATCGAGGTGTTCGGGCAGGCGCCCGACCCGGAGGCGACGCAGCCCGTCTCCTTCGCCGGCGCCCACTCGCCGCCAACCTTCCTCGCCACCGGCGACAAGGACACCGTGGTGAAGCCCCGCAACACCGCGAGCCTCGCCGAGCGCCTGCGCACCGCCCGCGTGCCGGTGCAGGAGCGGGTCTACGAGGGCCTCGACCATTCCGACACGCTGCTCGCGCTCTCCGTCAGCTTCCGCCGCAAGGCCCCGGTGCTCGCCGAGATGAGCGCCTTCCTCCACCAGCACGCGGGCGCGCGCCGGCTCACCACGCTGACGATGCACTGAGTTCTTCCAGGGTCTCGATGCGGCGCCTGTCCACGATCGCGGCCCTGCTCGCGCTCGGTCTCGCGACGGCGGCCTCGGCGGCGGATCGGTCGGAGCAGGTTCGGATCGGGGATACGGCGCGGACCTACACCCTCCACATCCCGGACGCGTCGCCGCCGCCGAGCGGCTTTCCCGTCATCCTCGCCTTCCACGGCGGCGGGGGCCGGGGCGCCCGGATGCGCCGCCTGACGGGGCTCGACGGCTTGGCCGACACGCGCGGCTTCGTCGCCGTCTACCCCGACGGGATCGACGGGCACTGGAACGACGGACGCGCCACGATCCGCAACCCGCAGGACGATGTCGGCTTCGTCGCCGCGCTGCTCGACCGCGTCGCGGCGAGCCTGCCCGTCGATCGCCACCGCATCTACGCGACCGGCCTCTCCAACGGTGCGCTCTTCACGGAGCGTCTCGGCTGCGACCTGTCCGAGCGCATCGCCGCCATCGCGCCGGTCGCGGGGACGCTCCCCGCCGATCTCGCCCCGCATTGCCGGCCCGCCCGAACCGTCGCCGTGATGCAGGTCAGCGGCACGGCCGATCCGATCATGCCGTTCGCCGGCGGTCGGGTCGCGGATTTCGGCGGGCGCGGCGAGGGCGGCCAAGTCGCCTCGGTGTCCGACACCGTCGATGTCTGGGCCCGGCGCAACGGCTGCGATCGCCGGAGCGCGGAGGAAGCGCTGCCGCCGGCCGTCCCCGCCGATCCGACCCGCATCGTTCGCAGGCGCCATACGGGCTGCGCGGCCGCCGGTCCGGTCACGGTTCTGACCGTCGTCGGCGGCGGCCATACCTGGCCGGGCGGTGCGCAATTCGCCCCGCCGTTTCTCATCGGCCGCGTGAGTCCTCAGCTCGACGCCAGCCGCGCCATCGTCGATTTCTTCCTGTCCCTGCCGCCGCGGTGACGTCGCCGGTCACGCGTTTTCCGGGATCGGCCGCGGCCGCCGATCCGGGCCGATGGCGACGAAGGTGAAGAGGCCCTCCGTCACCTTCATCGTGGCCTCGCCCTCCCGCTCGCGGCGCCAGACCTCGACCTGGATGCCCATCGAGGTGCGGCCGGTCTTCACGATCCAGGCGTAGAAGCTCACCTCGTCGCCGACGAAGACCGGCCGGTGGAAGGTCATCGCCTCCGCCGAGATCGTGGCGCAGCGCCCCCGCGCCCGGCGGGCGGCGACGTTGCCGGCGGCCATGTCCATGTGCGCCATCAGCCAGCCGCCGAAGATGTCGCCGGCGGGGTTCGTGTCGGTCGGCATCGCCACGGTGCGGATCACCGGCGGCCCGCGATCGGTGGGCTGCACGGCTTCGGCGGAAGGCACTTCGCTCGTCATCGGAAAGGCTTTTTGGGTCGAGGGCTGCGCTCGAGCGTAGCAGGCCCCGTGCCGGCCGGACCACCGAGCCGGGTGACGGTGCCGCGGACTTGTTTCGGACCGCGCCGGCAGGCCCGACCCTTCCCCCGCGGCCGTCCACTCAAATGCGACAGATCGCGTTAACCGATTTTTAACCCGGCGATTGCGGCGGGCCGGCGGCTGTGAGAGCTTCATTAACGGAAGCTTAACTGCTCGGTCAGGGCCATGCGTATCGCGTTCTCCAAGCTCTGTGTCGTTCGGCCCTCGCGCGCTGTCACGACCCGCCTGCTGGCGGGCCTCGCCCTGGCCGGGACCTTCCTCGCCGCGCCGGCCCCGCGGGCCGAGGCGCAGACCACCGCCGCGCTTCCGGCGATGAGCCTGTCGGCGGTCACCACCGGCCCGGCCCGGCCGATCGCCGCCTGGGCCGAGTTCTGCGAGCGCTACCCGGCCGAGTGCGCGGTCGACCGCACGGAGCCCGCCAGCATCACCCTGACGCCGGCCCTGTGGCAGACGATCAACGCGGTGAACCGCCGGATCAACCGGGCGGTGGAGGCGGTGACGGATCAGGATCACTGGCGCGCCGCCGACCGCTGGGACCTCGCCGAGGACGGCCGCGGCGATTGCGAGGACTTCCAGCTCCTCAAGCGCCGCCTGCTGGTCGAGGCCGGCCTGCCGCGCCGGGCGATGCGGATGACCGTGGTGATCGACGAGAAGGGCGAGGGCCACGCCGTCCTTACCATCCTCACCAACCGCGGCGACCTCGTGCTCGACAACAAGACCAACGCGGTGCTGCCCTGGCGCCAGACCGGTTACACCTTCGTCAAGCGCGAGAGCCAGGAGGCGGTCGGCTGGATGGCGCTCGGCCGCGACGCCTCGCCGCTCACCGCCGCCAACCGCTGAGCCGACCTTTTCCGGTCCCGAAACGGGACCAAGCCCACCTCTCGCGCGTTAGCAGACTTTAACGGGGTGACGACCAAGGTTGACGAGACGTTTCCGCGAGCGGGCACCGCCCCGGAAAACGCCGTCCACGCCTCAGGTTCGCCGTCCCAGGGTCCGCTTGCCCATGCGTCGCGTCCTCCTCGCCAGCCTTCCCGCCCTCGCCCTGCTCGCGGCTCTCCCCGCGCGCGCCGAGAGTTCCGAGGGCGCGCGCCACGCCGCGTGGCAGACCTGCCTCGACGAGGCCTTCTCCGATCAGGTCCGCACCACGAGCCGGAGCTTCGCCGCGACCAAGGCGGTCTCCACCTGCCGCGACCGGGAAGAGGCCTATCTCGGCGCGCTGGCCGGCTCGCCGCTCCTCGACGGCGAGGACGTCGCCCGCATCCGCCCCGCCCTCATCGCCCGCGCCCGCGACCGGCTGATGGGCGAGCGGCGCTTCAGCGCGCTCTGATACGTCATCTGCTTGATCACTTCGGTTTCTTCTCCGTCATTGCGAG
>NZ_BPRD01000511.1 GCF_022179745.1 Methylorubrum podarium | reverse complement strand
GGCGTTCTGGATGCGGGCCGGGTCCGGGTTCGCACGCTGACGCTTCCCGATGTCTACCAGGACCACGACAAGCCGGAGAAGATGTACGCCGAGGCCGGTCTCGACGCCGAGGGCATCCTCAAGGCCGTCCGCGCCGCCCTGCCGGAGAAGAAGGGCAGCCGGGCCGGGCGCCTGCGTCTCGCCTGACGCTCGGGCGCGGTGCTTGCCGCACCGCGTCATCAGTGAGACAAGCGCCGCGCCGTCCGGCCCGGAATCGGGTGCGTCGACGGAGCGGCGTTTCTGCTCGCCTGCGGGTCTCGTGACCGGCGGGCGGGACCACCCGTGAATCACGCGAGCACGATGACAGAGCCGACCCAAAGCGGCCCGTTCCCGGCGGGGCCGGTGCTGATCACCGGTGCCAGCGGCTTCCTGGGCGCCGCCCTGGTGGACGTTTTCCGCGCGGCCGGCTTCACCGTGCGGATCTCCGTGCGCGCCTCCTCGCCGCGCACCAATCTGATCTGGCCCGATGTCGAGATCGTCGAGGCCGACATGCGCGATCGCGCCGCCGTGGCGAGCGCCATGCGCGGCCAGCGCTACCTCGTCCACGCCGCCGCCGATTACCGGCTCTGGGCGCCGGACATGGAGGAGATCGTCCGCACCAACCGCGACGGCACCCGCATCCTGATGGAGGAGGCGCTGAAGGCCGGCGTCGAGCGGATCGTCTACACCTCGAGCGTCGCCACCATCAAACCGCACGACGACGGCACCCCCGCCGACGAGACCCGGCCGCTGACGCCCGAGACCGCCATCGGTGCCTACAAGCGCAGCAAGGTCGTGGCCGAGCGCGTGGTGGACGAGATGGTTCTGCGCGATCGCCTGCCGGCGGTGATCGTCAACCCGTCCACGCCGATCGGCCCGCGCGACGTCAAGCCGACGCCGACGGGCCGCATCATCCTCGACGCGGCGCAGGGAAAGATCCCGGCCTTCGTCGATACCGGCCTCAACCTCGCCCATGTCGACGACGTCGCTGCCGGCCATCTGCTGGCGCTGCAAAAGGGCCGGATCGGCGAGCACTACATCCTCGGCGGCGAGGACGTGATGCTGGCGCAGATGCTCGCCGACATCGCCGGCATCGTCGGCCGCAAGGCGCCGACGACGCGGCTTCCCTACGCGGTGATCTACCCGATCGCCTTCCTCTCCGAGCAGATCGCGCGGGTGACCGGCAAGGCGCCGCTCGCCACCATCGACGGCGTGCGCATGTCGAAGTACCGGATGTTCTTCTCCGACGCCAAGGCACGGGCGGAACTCGGCTATTCGGCGCGGCCCTATCGCCAGGGATTGGCGGACGCCGTCGCGTGGTTCCGTCAGGCGGGGTACATGACATGAGCGCCGCGCTTCAGACCGCCACCGACGCGCGCACGGGCAAGGGCCAGCACGACGAGAACTTCCCCGTCGCCTCGCACCTGATCCACCCGCGCAACCGCGGCGCGATCCTCGCCTTCTACAACTACGTGCGGGCGGGCGACGACGTCGCCGACCACACGGGGCTCTCGCCCGAGCGCAAGATCGAGATGCTCGACGCGCTCGCCGACGCGCTCACCGGCAAGGGCGGCTCCGATCCCTCGGTCGAGCCGCTGAAGCGGGAGCTCGCCGCGCACGATCAGCCGCCGACCCACGCGCTCGAACTGCTCGACGCCTTCCGCATGGACGCGCGCAAGTCGCGCTACGCGAACTGGGACGAGCTGATCCACTATTGCCGCTACTCGGCGATGCCGGTCGGGCGCTTCGTGCTCGACGTGCACGGCGAGGATCCGGCGCGGGTCTACGAGACCTCCGACGCGATCTGCGCCGCCCTGCAGGTGCTCAACCACCTCCAGGATTGCGGCAAGGATTTTCGCAATCTCGACCGGGTCTACATCCCCCTCGACGTGATGGCCAAGCACGGCGCCGACGTCGCGATGCTGGGCGCGGACAGGGCCACCCCCGAGCTGCGCGCGGTGATCCGCGAGCTCGCCGAGCGCACCCTGGTGCTGCTGGAAGAGGGGGCGCCGCTCCCGAACCGGATCGACGACTTCCGCCTGAGCCTGGAGATCGCCGCGATCCACCGGCTGGCCGTCGTCCTGACCAAGGGCCTGCTGACCCGCGATCCGCTCTCGGACAAGGTCCATCACGGCAAGGCCGCCTTCGCGCTCACCGCGCTCGGCGGCATCGCCGCCACTCTGGTGCGCCGCCCGTTCCGGTCGCGCGCCCCCCGTCCCGCCGGAGCCGGCCGATGAGCGCCACCGCCAGCCCGATCCCGGGCGAGACCGCCGAGGCGCCCGCCCTGCCGGCCGCCGGCTCGTCCTTCTACACGGCGATGCGCCTGCTCCCGAAGGAGCGGCGCGAGGCGATGTACGCCGTCTACGCCTTCTGCCGCTCGGTCGATGATGTGGCCGACGACGGCGGCCCGCGCGAGGTCCGCGCGGCCGAACTCGACCGCTGGCGGGCCGATATCGACGCGCTCTATGCCGGCAACCCGCCGCCGCGGGTGAAGCCGCTGGAAGAGCCGATGCGCCGCTTCGGCCTCAAGCGCGAGGACTTTTTGGCGGTCATCGACGGGATGGCGATGGACGCGGAGGAGGACATCGTCTCCCCCTCGGAAGCCAAGCTCGACCTCTATTGCGACCGGGTGGCGAGCGCCGTCGGGCGGCTGTCGGTGCGCATCTTCGGCATGCCGGAGGCGGACGGCATCCGGCTCGCGTGGCACCAGGGCCGGGCGCTGCAGCTCACCAACATCCTGCGCGACATCGACGAGGATGCGGAGCGCGGCCGCCTCTACCTGCCGGTGGAGAAGTTCCACAAGATCGGGCTGATGACCCCGACACCCCAGAGCGCGCTGGCGCATCCGCGCCTCGGCGAGGTCTGCGCGGCGGTCGCCGCGGAGGCCGAGGAGCATTACCGCCAGACCTGGGCGATCATCGCGCGCAGCCCGCGGCAGGCCACCAAGGCGGCCCGCCTGATGGCGGCGGCCTACCGGCTCTACCTCGACGCCGTGGTGAGGCGCGGCTGGAACGCGCCCCGCGCGCGGGTGAAGCCGGGCAAGCTCTCCCTCCTCCTCGTCGCCCTGCGCCACGGGATCTTTTGAGATGACGGGTACGGTTCACGTCGTCGGCGCCGGGCTCGCCGGCCTCTCGGCGGCGGCCTCGCTGGCGGAAGCGGGCGGCCGCGTGGTGCTGCACGAGGCGGCCAAGCAGGCGGGCGGGCGCTGCCGCTCCTACTACGATCCCTCGCTCGGGCTCACCATCGACAACGGCAACCACCTCCTCCTGTCGGGCAACCGCTCGTCCCTCGACTTCCTGCGGCTGATCGGGGCGCCGGACGACGCCCTAACCGGTCCCGACGAGGCGGCCTTCCCCTTCGCCGACATCCGCACCGGCGAGCGCTGGACCCTGCGCCCGAACGAGGGCCGCCTGCCGTGGTGGGTGCTGCGGGCGGGCCGGCGCGTGCCGGGCACCCGCGCCCGCGACTACCTCGCGCCGCTCTCGCTGATGATGGCCGCCTCCGGCAACAAGCCGGGCCAGAGCGGCACGATCGGGGAGAAGATGTCCTGCGAGGGTCCGCTCTACGAGCGGCTCTGGCACCCGGTGCTGCTCGCCGCCCTCAACACCGATCCGCGCGAGAGCGATGTCGGGCTCGCCGCCACCATCCTGCGCGAGACGCTCGGGGCGGGCGGGCGCGCCTGCCGGCCGCTGATCGCCGTCGAGGGCCTGTCCACCGCCTTCGTCGATCCGGCCCTGCGCTATCTCGAAGCCCAGGGCGCCGAGATCCGCTACGGCCGCCGCCTTCGGGCGCTCACCTTCGGGCAGGGCCGCATCGAGCGCCTCGACTTCACCGACGAGCCGACCGTGCTCGGACCGGACGACGCCGTGGTCCTGGCCCTGCCGCCGTGGGTGGCGACCGAATTGCTGCCCGGCACGCCGGCGCCGCAGGAATTCCGCTCCATCGTCAACGCCCATTTCGCCGTGCGCCCGCCGGAAGGGGCGCCGCTGATCCTTGGCGTCGTCGGCGGCCTGACCGAGTGGCTGTTCGCCTACCCGGATCGCTTCTCGGTGACCATCAGCGGCGCCGACCGGCTGCTGGAGGACGGCCGCGAGGATCTCGCGCGCCGGATCTGGGTTGAGATCGCGGAACTCAACGGACTTGCACGGGAATTGCCTAGCTGGCAGATCGTCAAGGAGAAGCGGGCGACCTTCGCGGCGACGCCCGCTGAGGCCGCGCGTCGCCCCGGCGCGGCGACACGCTACCGGAATCTGGTTCTGGCCGGCGATTGGACGGAGACGGGTCTGCCCTCGACCATCGAGGGCGCGATCCGGTCCGGCACGCATGCCGCGCAAGCCCTGGTCCGCACCGGCATGTGCGGACGGGCACAGGCACAGGGAGTCGCTTGAAGGATATGACGACGGCATCGAAACACGCGAACGAGGCGAGCACGATGCGTGAGGCGGCCGTGAGCAAGGTCGAGACGCTGCAGCGTCCCAAGACCCGCGACGTCTCTCTCGACGACGTGGAGCGCGGCGTTCAGAACGCCGCCCGCGCGCTCACCGAGATGACGCAGGCGGACGGCCACATCTGCTTCGAGCTCGAGGCGGATGCGACGATCCCCTCCGAGTACATCCTGTTCCACCAGTTCCGCGGGACCGAGCCGCGGCCGGGGCTGGAAGCCAAGATCGGCAACTACCTGCACCTTCGACTGCGTGCGGCGCAGGTAGTTGCCGATCT
>NZ_BPRD01000510.1 GCF_022179745.1 Methylorubrum podarium | reverse complement strand
CGCCATCCAGATCGTGGCCGACGACGAGACCGGCGAGTTGGAGAGCGCGACGATCCTCGGCCGGTTCGGCGAGGTGCCCGACGATTTCGCCGACACGCTGCAGGCCGCCTGACGCGACCATCGAGAGAAGAGAAAGCCTATGGCCTTCAAGCCAAAATCCGCCGCAGAGACGAAGGCTCGCGACCTGGGTCTGGCGCTCGCCCGGATCGCCGAGAGCGAGGGCATGCCGGCCCATGTCGGCGTGGACGCCCTGCGCCGGGCGAGCCCGCGCCTGACGCCCCTCGCGATAGGGCAGATGGTGCGCAAGCACCGCGACATCGTCGAGGAGGCACTCACCGAGCGCGGGCTCACGCTCGTCGATTACGCCGACCAGGGCCCCGGACGCGGCATGGAGTTCACGGTCGCCGACGCCTGAGAACTCATCGGCCTCGGGGATCCCTGCCATGGACGCCGTGCGCCGGGTCGGCGCCTACCTCCAGGTTCAGGACGGCGACGGCTGCCGCCACCTGCTGCGCGTTTCCAGTGTGCAGGCGGTCAGCGACACCGACCTGATGCGGAACGAGACCTTCATCACCGCCGCAGGCCGCACGATCCGCGTGCCGCAGCCGCTCGACGAGATCGTGCCCCTGATCTCACCCGGCGAGCGGTTACCGGTCGAGGAGGAGGCGGAGTCCTGGCCGTTCTGAACGGGTGGCTCGAAGACCTCGCCCGAGCGGGCGTCCAACCCGAAGGCGCTCCGCCTCGGTCAGGGCGATGATCTCCATCCGCCCCGCGCCCGCTGCGCGAACCATCCTCTGCCCTCGTCGGAATTGTCGTTTCAGGAACGATCACCGCGCGTGACTCTTGTCTCGGCACGTCGGGAGCCTGAGGAGAGCCGCGTGGACGATGATCGGGTCTGGTCGTTCGAGAAGAGCCTTTGGACCGGCGGCGCGGACCATTACCGCGAGTTGGTCGATGACGAGTGCCTGATGGCGCTCCCGCAGCCGCCCTATGTCTTCGGCGGCACCCAGGCGATCGAGGCGGTGTCGGACACGCCGCGCTGGTCCGATGTCCAGATCGAGGATGGTCGGATCGCGCGCCCTCAGGAGGGTCTGATCGTCATCGCCTACACCGTGAAGGCCACGCGCGGCGAGGAGACCTACGAGGCGCATTGCACGTCGACCTACCGTCGCCTGTCCCACGAGGAGTGGCGAGTCGTGCAGCATCAGCAGACTCCGCGCATCCTCGCGCCGGTCGTCGATGAGGAGAGCTGACGGATCTGCCGCCTCCAGGAGGGCGACCGAAGGAACGGGCAGGCCAGCGTTCCGAAGCGTGCGACGGGAACCCTCCGCCGATGCGGTCTGAAACGCAGTGAGGCGTGACGTGAGGAGCCTTTGGGCAGCCCGAAGGCTCCGTCTCTCCTCTGTCGGCAGACGGTTCAGGAAAGACCTGTCGGCGGTCCTTGCCTCACGCGGCCGACAATGCGACCGTGCGCGGAAACCGCCGTCATCTCATCATGTTAAGGAGATTTGGCTCCCCGAGCAGGACTCGAACCTGCGACAAAGCGATTAACAGTCGGGGCTGAGTGGCACGGTAGGCTCGCCGGATGGCTGATTCCCCCTGCCGTCGGCCCCTCTGTCAGCCGGCAGCATTCGTGCTCTCCCACCTCCCAATCGACCTGCTCCCGCTTGAAGATGCCGCGTGGAGCAAGGCATTTGCAGCTCTGCGCCCCACTCTAAATGCTAACTTCATTTCGGTGATTATTATAGGCAGGGTCCGGCCGTAGTTTTCACAAATATGTTGCCAGATAAGTCCACACAAAGAGATCCTTTGATCTTCCCTCCTGAAGTGGGCAAAGACGGCGCTGCGATACCTTTGTCACTCAAGATAAATCTGCCGTCATTTAATTCTAGAGCATTTGTTACCGCATTGAACGACACACAATGAGATACTCCAGAAAAACATACCTTCTGACCAGGTTTTGCGGTAATTATTCTATCGACATCCGCGTCATAGGAATTTATCACGTCGGAGTGGGTACCATAAATCTTAATCGATGAACGCGAGTTTGAACCATCAACGATGGTTGCATCAGAGATAAGGCCCGTGCCGACTTCGGAAAATCCTTTCTTACCTTGAAACAGTATTCCATAATATAAGGATTTCGAGCCCGGGTTTGGATTGCCGGACATCTCGATCCCTGCGGTCATCGGCAAGCCTGTGAATGTAAGATAGTCACCGAAGGCAACAGTTCCACCAGGCGCATAATCCCTGTTGAAGTTCGTATGATCAGCTTCACGACCGTAAAATGGGTAGTTACCAACACCCGCATGCATATGCACATCGGTGTTGATACCCCACATATTGGAACCGCCCGGCAACCCAAGCGCGAACACAGATAAGGCGACCTTTTGGTTATGGTTCGTCTGTGATAGACCACCTCCGCCCGTTTTGTTGATGAAGTTCACGCCGAGACCAGACTCTTGCTTTGTATTGTCAAGAGCTGTACGAGCCTGAACAAGATGCTGCGCGCGTTGAAGATATCGCTGATCATTCTCACCAACTGGTGAACCATCAGGCGCGCCAATGCCGACGACTGCTGCAAACGGGTTAGATATAGTTGAGGAAGACTTCGTACAGTAATGTTGTGGAACGGGACTTTGCGAGCCATCTTTCGATTTGCTCCACTTTGAGGTATCGCAATTACTGTTGTCCGATGCGTTCGACTCCGCCGATCTTTCGTCCTTCGAAATCGCCCCGCCTGTTACCACAGAAATCGATGCGCACACTATCGATAGTGCAATCGCCACTTTCTCTAATCTCATCTTCCATCTCACGTGGGCGCTAAATGAACGCCCCGAGGCACGCTAAAGGAATATCGCATTCCATGCTGTTTGCCTCGGCGGGCGCCAAGCCATTTGGTCTCACAATGATGATGTCTGTCGAGCACAAAAAGCCGTGGAGCCGTTGAAGGTGAATCGCTGTTTCATCCGCCACGCTCCATTGGGCCTTGCCGTTCCTGCCGCGTCTCACGCTGCAGTTCGATCATCATAGACATCTTTTCCTTGATGCGGCCAAAGCGCTCTTCAAGCTTCGGCAGCCGGTCGCGGTCGCGCTCAAGGCTCGATAGCCGCTCGGCGAGGCGCAGACTGTTCTGCGCGAGACCATCGATCATGCTGTCGAGCCCGGCGGTGTAGGAGCTGGTCCAATATATCTGTCCGGCTATGGCAACTGCGAGACTGCACACCGCCCAAAAGGCGCGCACCGCGGCAGGGTCACGATGCTGTCGGACGCTTCGCTTGAAACCTGGAGCGTGTCGGACATGGGGTCAGGCTTTCAGTAGGCGGGCGGCGCCGGCGCGGGCCAGCGTGGAGAGCGGCGAGGAGACGAAGAAGGCCGTCAGGATGGTGGCGTCGATCGCCACGTACTCGGGCGGCAGCGGCTCGATGGGCCAGCCGAGCGCGAAGGTCTTCGAGGCGCACATCGCCCCGAAGTGGACGGCCGGCGGGATGCCGATGCCGTAAATCAGGCCCTTGAAGGCGGGCGCGATTGCCGCCTTCGCTTGGTTGGCCGCGATCTCGGCCCGGACGACCTGCTCCGCCACGTCGCGCTTGTGTCCTGGCCGTTTTCCATCCCCTTGAGGATGGGCTGCAGGACCGAATTGCCGAACGCCTAGATAATGCCAGAGCCGACGGTGCCGAGAAGGCTTCCGATCGGGTTCGAGAGCCAGCCAAGGAGGCTCATCGCGGCGGCTCCCTCGACGGCAGAGCCGCGAGTTTCCTCGCATAGATGCCGGCGGCGAGCCGGGTGACGGCGAGGAAGGCGACCACCTTCGTGCTCGGCAACCGCGCGCCCGCAAGCTCCGCCCGAGCCACGAGATGATCGTCGCGCTTCGTGCCGCCGCCCATGAGGTGGGCCGGCCGAACATCGCGCTCGCGGTGACGCTTCAGTTCGAGCTCGGGCTTCGGCAGAAGGACGTGATCGGCGAGTGGGATCGTCCCGACGCGGAGGCACGAGCCCGAATCGCCGGGGCCATCATGGCCGGCGCATGGGTGTGGGATTGGGGCTTCATCTGGAACCACATCGACGGGACGATCCTGCGCTATCCGACGTCGAAGTCGAACGGCAACGAGGTCGCCGAGCACGATCTCATCCACTACCCCGAACTGCTCGCCGAACTGCCGCCCCGCCGCGTCGGGCCCTTGGTCATCGATGAGCGATCCGGCCTGCCCTGGAAACGCTCGCATTTCAGCCGGACGTTCCGCGAGATCGCCCGAGCCTCCGGTTGGCCCGACGGCATCTGGAACATGGACAGCAGGGCAGGGGCGGTCAGCGAGGCATTCGCGGCGGGCGCGGCGCCGGCCGACGTGATGCGCACCGCGACGCACACGCAGATGTCGACGACGATGCTCTACAATCGCGGATCGGTGGTTCAGTCGGGCCGCGTGGCCGAGCTACGAACGGCGCGGCGGAAGACGAAGCCGGCAGGCTGAAAACACCCGAGAACAACGACGGTACCAGGCGCGGTAACACGCTCTCGTCGAGTTCTAGCTAAGTGCTTGAAAGATTTGGCTCCCCGAGCAGGACTCGAACCTGCGACAAAGCGATTAACAGTCGCTTGCTCTACCAACTGAGCTATCGGGGATCACCCGGCCGCCTCGGCGGCGCTGGCGGGTCATTAGCCTTCACCGGGGGCCGACGCAAGGGTCCGTCCCGCGCTTTTTGCAGCTTCTGAGCCGGCGACGCGATTTTTCCCTCGAATCGCGGTGGGGCGTCAGCCTTCATGTCGATCGCACGACAAGACCGTTGCCGAGCGGGTCGCGCCTCTGCTAGAGACGCCTCGCTCCGGAGCGGCCGCTCGGCCCGGAGCGTCGCGCATCGACGCGGCGAGGCCTCGTGGCGGAGTGGTTACGCAGAGGACTGCAAATCCTTGCACCCCGGTTCGATTCCGGGCGAGGCCTCCAAACTTCCGATACTCCTCGACAATCGATCCGATCCGACACGGTGCAGGGCGCTCGCGCGAGCCTTGCAATTCCGGGGACGATCCACGACAACCCGACCCGCTCGGGCCGGCGCCGCGCGACGGGCGGGCGGAACAACGGTCTGGCGCAGCGGCAGGGATGGACGGCTCATGCTCGATTATGCTCAGGCGCGGCGCCTCATGGTCGATTGTCAGCTCCGGACCTTCGACGTGAACGATGTCGCGGTGCTCGACGCGTTCGATTCCGTGCCCCGCGAGCGCTTCGTCCCGCCGGGGCGCGAGGAATTCGCCTATATCGACCAGACGCTGACCTTCGATGCGGGCGAGGACGGCGTCCGCGCGATGCCGGCCCCGATGGTGCTGGCCCGGATGATCCAGGCCCTCAAGATCCGCCCCGGCACCCGCGCCCTCGATGTCGGCACCGGCTACGGCTACGGCGCCGCCATTCTCCGCCGCCTCGGCGCCGAGGTCGTCGCCCTCGAATCCTCACCCGATCTCGTCGGCGCCGCGCGCGAGCGCCTCGGCGACGGCACCGATCTGGTGCAGGGCGCCCTGGCCGCCCCGGTCGAGGGGGCTCCCTTCGACGCCATCCTGGTCGAGGGCCGCGTCGAGATCCGGCCGCAGGCCCTGCTCGATCAGTTGGCCGACGACGGGCGCCTCGTCTGCGTGCTCGGGCCGCACCGGAACGCCAAGGCGACCCTGTTCGTGCGGGCGGGCGACGCCTTCGGGTCGCGCGCCCTCTTCGACGCGTCGCTGCCCGCCCTCAAGAGCTTCGCGACCGAGCCCGGCTTCGCGTTCTGAGTCGGGTTCGGGCGCCGTCCGCGACCTGCGGACGGGACGGTCTCACGCCGGGCCACCGCACCGCACGACCGGGGCGCGTCGCGCCCGGAACGGCTCCGCATCCCCATCATCGCGCACCGGGCTTCCCCGAAGCGGCGGGCGCCGCGTCGCGCCCTTGTCCGGCTCCGGCGGCGATGAGGGATTAAGCCCGCGGGGGTGTCGCTTTTTTGAGGCACCCACCGCCAATCCGACGCCGCGGTGCGGGAAACTCTGTCGCTGACGGCGCAAGCTCGGCTACTCTGCCGCACGAGGCGGGCTGGCCACTCCATCGCATGGGCGTGCACTCGGCACCCCTGTCGCGACCCTCTCGGAACCGGTCGTCCGGCAGATGTCCCAGGAGGGACGAATGCGGGGACGGCGAACCGAGGAGGGCACGGCGGTGCGGCGGGACGGTAAATCGAGAAACCGCAAGGGCTGATCGACGTGAAAGAACGGAACCCTGCGGCGCGGTCCGCGCTCCGGCTGGCTGGTGCCGTCGCATCGGCGCTGGTCGTTGCCTGTCCGGCCGCTGCCGAGACCCTCGAGAGCGCGCTCTCCCGCGCCTACAAGGCGAACCCGGCGCTGAACGCAGCGCGGGCGAACCTGCGCGCGACCGACGAGGACGTGAACCGCTTCCAGGCCGGCTACCGGCCGAACGCGGCGATCTCCGCCGATATCGGCGTTCAGCAGTTCCAGGGGTCGATCTCCGGCCAGCAGGTCAACGGCCGCCGCGGCCTGACGGTGCCGGGCGGCGCCGGCCTCACGGTCAACCAGAACCTGTTCGACGGCTTTCAGACGGACAACCGGGTCCGCGCCGCCGAATCGACCGTGCTCGGGACGCGCGAGGGCCTGCGCCAGACCGAGATGAATACGCTGTTCAACGCAGCGCAGGCCTACATGAACGTTCTGAGCGACACGGCGACGCTCGAACTCCAGCGCAACAACGTCGAGGTGCTCGAGGAGCAGCTCCGCCAGACCCGCGACCGCTTCAACGTCGGCGAGGTGACCCGCACCGACGTCGCGCAGGCCGAGGCACGCCTCGCCGGCGCCCGCTCGCAGGTCAGCGCGGCGGAGGCGGCGCTGCGCGCCTCGATCGGCATCTTCCGGCAGGTCGTCGGCGTCGAGCCGCGCCAGCTCGCTCCGGGCCGGCCGCTCGACCGCTACGTGCCCGGCTCCCTCGATCAGGCGATCCTGATCGGCCTGAAGGAGCACCCGCAGATCCTCTCCTCGCTGCACGCCGTGGACGTGGCGGAGCTGCAGGTGAAGGTGGCCGAAGGCGCGCTCTACCCGCAGGCGCAGGTGACCGGCGCGGTGCAGCAGCGCTACGATCAGCAATTCCCCGGCGACAACGGCGTCACCGCCTCCATCGTCGGGCGGGTCAACATCCCGCTCTACCAGGGCGGCGGCGAGTACGCGGCGATCCGGCAGGCCAAGGAGAATGTCGGGCGCGCCCGCCTCATCGCCGACCAGGACCGCGACACGATCCGCGCCTCGATCGTGCGGACCTGGGGCAACCTCGAAGCCTCGAAGGCGCAGGTCATCGCCTCCCAGGCCCAGGTCCAGGCCAACGAGGTGGCGCTGAACGGCGTGCGCGAGGAAGCCCGCGTCGGCCAGCGCACCACCCTCGACGTGCTGAACGCGCAGCAGGAACTGCTCAGCGCCCGCGTCGCCCTGATCCGCGCGCAGCGCGACCGCGTGGTGAACTCCTACGACGTCGTCCAGGCGGTCGGCCGGCTCACCGTCCGCTTCACAAGCCTGCCGGTCACGCCCTACAGCGCCCGCGAGCACCTCGATCAGGTCCGCGATCTCTGGTTCGGCCTGCGGACGCCCGACGGGCGCTGACGGCCGCGCCCGGGCGGCGTTTTCCTGTTGGCCGGCAGCAAGCCATGGTTGATGCCGGACGAGGCGATGAAATAATTCGTTAACCTAATCATCGTCTTGTCAATCGTCACCGAGTATCGTCCCGATGAGCGCAGCGAGCCCTAAGGTTCAGGACAAGACGCAGGAACCCTCCATGGAGGAGATCCTGGCCTCGATCCGCCGCATCATCGCCGACGATCAGGCGCCGAAGCCCGCCGAGGCCGAGGCGCCGCCGCCCCCGCCGGCTCCGCCGCCGCCGGACGACGACGACGTGCTCGATCTCGCCGAGGTCGCCGAGCCCGTGCGCAAGCCGGAGCCCGTGGCCTTCGACATGCCCGAGATCGATTTCCGGATGCCGGACTTCGACGCGGAACCGGAACCGGCCTTCGACCCGGCCCCGAAGCCGGACCCCTTCGACTTCGAGCCCGAGCCGGCGCCCGCTCCGAAGGTGAGCGAGCGGGTCCGCGTGGCGGTCGAGGAGGAGGCGACGGAGCGGCTCGTCTCGTCGAGCACGGTCGAGAGCGTCGGCCAGAACTTCCAGCTCCTCGCCCACACGGTGCTGTCGCAGAACGCCCGCACGCTCGAGGATCTCGTCAAGGAGATGCTGCGGCCGATGCTGAAGAGCTGGCTCGACGACAACCTCCCGCACATGGTCGAGCGGCTGGTGCGCGTCGAGATCGAGCGGGTCGCCCGCGGGCGCTAGTTTTCGGGACGTCATCCATCCGGCCTCAACCGGGGACGCTGGAGTTGTGAGACTTCAGCAATCCCGCGCGAACGGGCCTATGCCCGCGCCGACGACATGTCGGACCAGCGCCGCCAGGAACGGCCGCCTTCCTGTTCCGCCACGACCAACACCGCCCGCCCGCAGGCCTCGACGGCGGAACGCCCATCACTCGGCCCGGCCTGAGCAAGGACGACCCGGCGATGCTCCTCGGCTAGGCATAGGCGTCGACGATCTTACCGGCCCGATCTGCCCTGCACGTCAGCACGCCTTGCCGCACCTCGTAATTCTCGCGCGTGTTGTGGCTTGCATAGATGAGACGGAATCCGACTTTGGCGACGGACCCACTTCGCGTCCGCCTCTCGGGTCCGGCCGAAGCGGCATCAATCCGTACGGCGCCCAGCTTCCTGGCCGACTGGGCGACGGTCGAACGGCAGGCCCTGACCAGCGAATTGCGACCGGGCGTCTTCGGCAGTGGCGCGAAGACGTACCGTAAGGCGACCCTGGTGCCCCGCACCTTCCCGTATTTCGGCAGCCGAGCAACGATCGTGCGTTCGCCCTTCGCTCGCGACGCGGCGGACGACAGGCTCAACTGCCACGGCATCTTCCACGTCGCGT
The DNA here is from genome assembly GCF_022179745.1 of Methylorubrum podarium. GTDB lineage: Bacteria > Pseudomonadota > Alphaproteobacteria > Rhizobiales > Beijerinckiaceae > Methylobacterium > Methylobacterium podarium. Next base: position 1,413 of record NZ_BPRD01000510.1, on the reverse strand, counting down.
ATGTTTTCAGCCTCGGCGGCGAATGGCCCTGCCGGGCAGTCGCATCGCCGGTTCCGACCATCAGGATCATGCACGCAGCCATCGTGCTGGGAATGAGGGCGGCCAAAGCTCTTGCGCGCATGTGTCGGCTCCTAGATTTCCGGCTGGAAGACACGGCCGCTCAGTGCGATGTCGGCCGAAGAAGAGGGGGCAACGTGAAGCTTCTCGGCCGATCCGCTTTCGCGAGATGCGGCAGTGCTGGTTCAACTCCGCGACGTTGTTTGCTGAAACCACTGCCTTTGGGCGCTCGCCTGAGCGGTCGCGCGACCTTCGATCGTTCCTTCGCTTTCGCCAATGCGCTCGGCGGTTCGCCTCGCGTCGGACCAATCGCCTCCTGAGACGAGCCGGCATCGGGAGGGGCCTCCATGCGGACACTTCCAGGGCTCGGAGCGAGTGTTGCGCCCTCTTCGCCGACAGCAGTGCGAGCCATGAGGTCGACGGGGGGGCGTGTACTTGCGACGACCAGCTTTGGGGGAGCTACGATCCGTGCGGACGGCCCCTGCGATAGGGATATGCGAGCGGGGCGCGGGTCCGATGCAGCGGGCGAACTATCGGGGCCTTCGACGATCGCTGCGAGTTCAATCGTGTCCCCGTTCGATGGGATTGCTGCGCTGGGCGGACCATCGGTTCGAACGAGCCCATCCGGCGCCAGGACGGTGACCGTTTCAGCAGCCGGGATGTCCCGAACGGTGCGCGATCCCGCTGGAGACGTGGTCGGTGGTGCATCGATGGACGCGTGGGCCATCCGACGACCTGCTGTGTCGAGGGCTCCTCGGTGTGGTCCGAAATCAATGCGGGCAGCGACAGCGCCCATCAGAATCAACGCCGCGCCGCAGACGGCATACGGCCATCTCCTGCGCCGACCGGCACCCGCAACCCTCTCGGGATCGAGCGTCGGTGACTGAACCGCCGGTTCCGTATCGGCGCTGCCGCGGCAGGCCTCCGGAGGGGATCCTGGCCCGGCAGCCAGCCGATTCCAGTTCGCCTTTGCCTGCGGCGAGCAGGGCGCCTTGCCGTCTCCGGGTGATGGAGCCGATTTCGACCGGGCGCGAAGAGCGTCGCGTTCGCTGTCCAATTGATTCAGAAGTTCCGTGACCCAAAGACTGTCACGAGCCTGTTTTTCTCCGCGCGGCGAACAAGCGGGGCTCGGGTGAGGTGACACGAAATCCGGTGCGTGAGCCGGACTGCCGATGGATTCGAAATTCCGTTCCTCTCTCTCAAGGTCTGCCGAACTGGTGCGCGAACGGTGCCGTATCGGATTTTCATTCCGATCACCGGTCATCGTCCTACTCCGCGCGCATGCAGAGCGGTTGCTGCTGTAGGATCATCTGGCGGCGCCTGCTGAAGCTGTAAGGTAAGTCCGCTCCAGGTCAG
>NZ_BPRD01000509.1 GCF_022179745.1 Methylorubrum podarium | reverse complement strand
CACCCTCTCCCGCGGAGGGGAGAGGGAAAGCGCTCCGTTCTTGGACGTTGACGACACCGGATTGCCGCCCGTCTTCGGCCGGTACTGACCCTGAAAGCATCCCCGACCGTGACACCCTCCCCTCGGCCCACCCCCGGCAGCCCCGCTTCCGAGGCCGCGCCGGGCGCAACACCCTGGGTCGGGCCGGGATTCGCCGAGTTCGTCGGCATCGTCGCGCTGATGATGGCGGTCACCGCCATGTCGATCGACAACCTGCTGCCGGCCTTCCCGCTGATCCAGGAACGGTTCTCGGTCGCCGACCCCAACAGCCTGCAGCTCCTCGTCTATGTCTACATGATCGGTTTCGGGGTGGCGCAGATCGTCTACGGGCCGGTCTCGGACGCGATCGGGCGGCGGCCGACCCTGCTGATCAGCCTCGGGATCTACACCGCAGGCTGCATCCTCTCGATGCTGGCGCCGAGCTACGAGTGGCTGCTCGCCTCCCGCGTCATCCAGGGCATGGGCGCGGCCGGCGGCCGGGTGCTCTCGACGGCGATCGTGCGCGACCGCTTCTCGGGCCGCGAGATGGCGAGCGTGATGTCGCTCATCATGATGGTGTTCCTGATCGTGCCGATGCTCGGCCCGGCGATCGGCGCCACCATGCTGCTGCTCGGCTCGTGGATCTGGGTGTTCGTGTCGATGCTGGCGCTCGGCGGCGTGCTCACGCTGTGGTTCGCCCTGCGCATGCCCGAGACGCTGCACCCCGAATACCGCCGCCCGCTCTCGCTCACGGCGACGGCGGCGGCGCTGCTCACCGTGCTGCGCACCCGCGCGGCGATCGGCTACGCCACGGCGCTCGGCCTGCTGACGGGCTGCATCATGGGCTATGTCGGCTCGGCCCAGCAGGTGTTCGACACCGGGCTCTACCATCTCGGCGGCCTGTTCCCCGTCGCCTTCGGCGTGGTGGCCGGCGCCATGGGCGCGGCGACGCTGATCAATTCCCGCGTCGTGCGCCGGCTCGGGATGCGGACCCTGTCGCATGCCGGCGTCACCGCCTTCACCGCGGTCGGCCTGCTGCAGGTCGGCATCGGCCTGCACTACCAGGGGCACCCGCCGCTGATGCTGTTCCTGTCGGTCCTGGCGCTGAACCAGTTCCTGATCAGCTTCGCCCTGCCGAACTTCAACGCCCTGGCGCTCCAGCCGCTCGGGGCGATCGCCGGCACCGCCTCGTCGTTCCTCGGCTTCTACACCACGATCCTCGGCGCCTTCTGCGGCTTCCTGATCGGGCACGCCTTCGACGGCACGGTGATGCCGGTGGCCTACGGCTACGCCCTGCTCGGCGGGCTGGCCCTGCTCACCGTCGCCTGGACCGAGCGCGGGCGGCTCTACCGGGCCGGCGTGTCCGGATGAGAGCCTGTTTCATTCGCATTTCCAGGGTTCTACCTCATCCTGAGGTGCCGCGCAGCGGCCTCGAAGGAGGGCTCCAGGGATCGCGGCGGCTTCTGGAAGCCTCCTTCGAGGCTCCTTGCCGAGGCAAGGAGCACCTCAGGATGAGGGGGATGATCGGACAAGCCGATCGGTCGGATGACCTGCGGACCTCGTTCGTCGAAACGATGCCGGTCAGGCGTTCGCGCCGCCATCCACCGTGAGGGTGGTGCCGGTGATCTGCCGCGCGGCGGGGCTCGCCAGGAAGGCGACGGCGGCGGCGATGTCCTCCGGTTTGCCGTAGTGCCCGAGCGCGGTCATGGAGCGCTGGAGGTCCGACTGCGCCCCGTCGGCCGGGTTCATGTCGGTGTCGGTCGATCCGGGCTGCACGAGGTTGACGGTGATGCCCTGGGGGCCGACTTCGCGCGCCAGCCCGCGGGTGAACGAGAGCAGGGCGGACTTCGTCATCGAGTAGACCGTGACGCCGGGAAACGGCACGCGCTCGCCGAGGCACGAGCCGATCGAGATGATCCGTCCGCCCTCCCGGAGATGCGGGATCGCCGCCTGCGAGGCCAGCACCACCGAGCGCACGTTCACGGCGAGAAGCGCGTCGATGTCGGCGAGCGGCATCTCCGCCACCGACCCGCCGCGGGCGATGCCGGCATTGTTCACGAGGATGTCGAGGCCGCCGAGTTCCGCGGCGACCGCATCGACCGAGCGCTTCACCGCCGCCGCGTCGGCGCTGTCGGCCTGGATGGCGAGGCCGCGCCGGCCCCGCGCCTCGATGGCGCGGACCACCTCGGCGGCCCGGTCGGCCGACCGCTCGTAGGTGATCGCCACATCCGCCCCGCGCTCCGCCAGCGCCAGGGCGATGGCGGCTCCGATGCCGCGGGAGGCGCCGGTGACGAGGGCGCGCTTGCCTGCCAGTTCACTCATCGACTGATCTTTCTGTATCGAACGACACAGAAATGGCTACGAGCGTTGCCCGCTCCGGTCAAGCGAATTATAGAACGATCGATGCAAAATTCCGGACCAGCGCCCTCCAACGATGACGCGGCACCGCGCGGCCGCGGCCGGCCGCGAACCTTCGACCGGGAGGCGGCCCTGACCGCGGCGATGCACCTGTTCTGGCGCAAGGGATTTGCCGCCACCTCGATCTCCGAGCTGACCGCGGCGATGGGGATCGGGTCACCGAGCCTCTACGCGGCCTTCGGCTCGAAGGAGGCGCTCTACGCCGAGGCGTTGCGCCACTACGGCGAGCGGTACGAGGCGCGCGTCTGGGGCCGGTTCGCTGCGGCTCCAACCGCCCGCGCGGCGGTCGAGGCCCTGCTGATGAGTTCGGCCGCCGCCCTGACCGAGGCGGGCGCAACCGGCGAACCGCGCGGCTGCATGGTGACGCTCTCGACCGTCGGCGGCGAGGGGCAGGCGGAACTCGGGGCGTGCGTGCGGGCGGCGCGCGCCCGCGGCCTCGAGGCGGTCACCGTGCGTCTCGGCCGCGCGGTGGCGGAAGGCGAACTGAGCCCCGCGCTCGATCTCCCCGCGCTTGCCCGCTTCGTGATGACGGTGCAGGGCGGCCTGTCGCTCCAGGCCCGCGACGGCGCGAGCCGGGCCGAGCTGGAGGCGGTGGCGCGGCTGGCGATGGCGGGATGGGACGCGCAAGTGCGCCGATAACGCCGACGGCCGACGGCGCGAAGGTCAGGCCGCCTCGTCCTCGGGGATGACGTCGACCTCGACGCTGAGCCGCTGCGCCCCGGCCGAGGCGACGATCCCGTCGATGGGGGCGACGTCGGCGTAGTCGCGGGCGCGCGCCACGACGATGTGGTCGTCGCGCACCACGCAGGCATTAGTCGGGTCGAGGCCGATCCAGCCGCCCTCCCCGAGTCCCGCCCCCCCACCGTCATCCGCGCCGCACCAGAGCGCGACCCAGGCGTGGCTGGCATCGGCGCCGCGCAGGCGCGGGCGGCCGGGTGGCGGCCGGGTGCGCAGGTAGCCGCTGACATAGGCCGCCGGCAGGCCGAGCCCGCGCAGACCCGCGATCATCACGTGGGCGAAGTCCTGGCAGACGCCCGCCCTGAGGGTGAAGGCCTCCGCCAGGGGCGTCGAGACGGTGGTCGCCTTGGCGTCGAAGCGGAAGTCGTCGCGGATGCGGTGCATCAACTCGACCGCCGCCCCGTAGGCGCTGCGCCCGGGCGAAAAACTTTTCCGGGCGTAATCCGTCACCTCGGCCACGAGCGGCACCCGCTGGCTCGGAAACTGGAAATGCGCCGGCCCGTCCGGCCCGAGGGAGGGCAGCGCCAGGGCGGCCGCCCGCACCGCCTCCCAGGCGGGTCCGGCCTCGGGCGGCGGCGGGGCCGGCCGCGCCACGGCGACCCGAGAGACGGCCTCGACCGCGAATTCGCGGTGCGGCTCGTCGAGGGTCAGCGTCAGCGTGTCGAGGCCGAAGAAGTCGCGCCGCTCCAGGCGGCGGGTCGGCTCGGGCGCGACGTGCAGCGCGCTCTCCAGCACCCGCTGTCCGTCGCCGTCGCGGGGGCGCAGGCGCAGGTTGCAGCGCGCGAAGCGGACGGTCCGGGCGTAGCGGTAGGTCGTCAGGTGCCGCAGGGTGTAGATCAAGCGAGACCCGTGAGCTTCTCCGGCCGCAGGGCGTCGGGGCCGTTGGGGAAGTAGCGGCCGGCGATGCGGTCGGCGAGGGCCTCCAGATCGGTCTCGAACCGCTCCAGAGCCTCGGCATCGAGCGCGGCGGCCTCCGCGGTCTGGAGCGTGACCGCGAGCGCCAGCGCCCGGCGGCGGTGCGGCTCGGGCAGCCCGTCGGCGGCCAGCGCCGGCAGGGCGTCGAGATGGGCGGTGATCGCCTGGAGCTGGTAGGCGACGGAGCGGGGATTGTTGGGGTCGAGCACCGCCATGTCGCAGACCGCGTCCCGGCTCACGCCGACGAGGTAGCGGGCACCGTAGGCGATCTGCGAATCGGCCAGGGAGAGCATCACGCCGAGATCCTCGGCGCTCGCGTCCGGGCCGCAGAAGCGCAGGGCGAAGCCGCAGGTGTTGATCGCCCGCTCGATGCGCCGGCCCATATCGGCGAAGCGCCAGCCGGCGGCGTGGCCCATATTCTCGTGCAGCAGGCCGGAGAGCGCGGCGAGGTGGCCGAGCGGGCGCTCGGCCA
>NZ_BPRD01000508.1 GCF_022179745.1 Methylorubrum podarium | reverse complement strand
GACCCGCCCGCCCTGCCCCAGCACGGCGGCGGGCAGGCCGAGGGCTTCGAGCGTTTGCGTCGTGGTGGCGACCCGTTCCATCTCCAGGCGCGCGGAGAGCAGCGCGGCCCGCGCGAGATGCGGGCGCAGCCCGTTGAGCGCGGCCAGGGTCTGCGGACCGAAATCGCCCTCCGCGCGGGCGCGCTCGCAATGGACGATGACGCTGTCGCCGCTCGGCACCATCACCGTCGTCGCGGTGCCGGCGCCGTAGCCGCGCGGGATCAGGAAATCCCGGTAGAGCGGCAGCGTCGCGATCTCCTCCTCCGTCACGACGTCGAGGTCGTTGCAGAAGCCGGGATGGCGCAGCTCCAGCAGGCGCTCCGTGCGGACGTTGCCGGGAAAGCTCAAATGTTCGGTCACCAGCGCGTCGAACTCGGGCGATGTGGTGACGAAGCCGCGGTAGTGCGTCCCGGTCGAGACGATCAGCACCGCCTCGGGTGCTCCGGCGAAGCGGGCGAGTTCGATCAGCACCTCGCGCCACAGCTCGGGCACCGCCGCCGCCTCGTAGATCCGGTCGATCAGCGCCGCGCCCTCCGCCGAGAGAACGGCGGCCGGTTCGATCGAAGCCGAGCGGATGACGGAGGGAAGGGAGCGAGAATGAAGCGTCATGAATCCGGGGAGAACAATGAGACGTCCGCGGCGAGGAGCCGGGACGTCGGCGCCTTCGAAAGCCGCCGGATATCGTATCCGGCCGGTGGGGACAGGATTTTCTTCGCATTCCTCCCCCGCAAGTCAGGATCGCATTTGTCCACATCCAGACTCCGGCAGCCTTTTCGCGAAGCGAGACCCCGGAAGCGTGTCGCAATGTCCCCCTTTTACGGCTGCGTCTCAAGTGAAGTGGAATTCAGCTTTCGGAAGAGCGGCCTTGCCGATTGCGGAATCAAGTGAGGCGGCACTGTCGCGCGTCCCGATGGTCATCCGGAGAAAATGCCGGGTCCGGACGATTGCCGCGGTCGCCCGGCGACCGAGATCTCCCCCTGCTGGAGCATGTTCGAGCGGGGCGGTCACCGGCTCGCGCGAAGGAAATGCGGAGAATCAGACGCTTGGGCGTTTTCCGTGATCCGGGGATCGTGGAAAAGGCTCGCGACACAGGAGAGGTTCATGCGGCTCCAGGTTCTCGGTTGCGGAGACGCGTTCGGCTCGGGCGGGCGCTTCCACACCTGCTTCCACGTCGATACCTCGGTCGATATCCCGGTCGATGCGTCCGGCGGTGCCTTCCTCATCGATTGCGGCGCCTCCGCGCTGATCGCGATCCGGCGCTTCGGCGTCGATCCGAACCGCATCCGCACGGTGTTCCTCACCCATCTCCACGGCGACCATTTCGGCGGCCTGCCCTGGCTGATCCTCGACGGGCAGCTCGTCAGCGGGCGCACCGATCCGCTCACGGTGGTCGGGCCGCCGGGCACGGCCGATCGCCTCCCGGCGGCGATGGAGGTGCTGTTTCCCGGCTCCAGCACGGTCGAGCGGCGCTTCCGGGTCGAGGTCGTGGAGATGGAGGCCGGGCGTCCGGTCGAGACCGGCGGCGTGCGCGCGACGGCCTTCACCATGCGCCATCCCTCCGGCGCGCCCGCGCACGCCCTGCGGATCGAGGCGGGGGGCAAGGTCGTCAGCTATACCGGCGACACCGAGTGGGTGGAGGACATCGTCGCGGCGGGGCGCGGGGCGGATCTGATGATCGCCGAGGGCTACACCGTGGAGCGTCCGGTGAAGTTCCACCTCGACTGGGCGACGCTGAAGCGGCGCGTGCCCGAGATCGCCCCGAAACGGCTGATGCTCACGCATATGAGCCCGGAGATGCTCGCCCACCCGCCGGACGGCTACATCGCGGCGGAGGACGGGCTCGTCCTCACGCTTTGACATCGCGGCCCATCTGCCGCCTCTTCCGCGCGCAACGGCAAGGAAGGACGAATCATGCGGATGGTCGTGCTCTATGGACTCCTCGGTCTCGGTCTGATCACGGCGCCGGCTCTGGCGCAGGCGCCCGCAAAACCCGCGGTGCCGCAGGTGAGCGCCGACCCGGAGCGCCTGGCCGCCGCCCGCGAGGTCGTCGCCGCCGCGCAGGGCGACCGGGCCGCGGTGCTCGCGGCGATGAAGGCGCCGATGGCGGGCGTCATGCAGCAGATGGGTCTGACGGACCCGAAGAAGGCCCAGGTGATGGTGGACGAGGTCGTCCTGCCCACCCTCTCCGAGCGTTACGACGACCTGCTCGCGATCCAGGCCCTCAGCTTCGCCGCCGTCCTCTCGAAGGAGGACCTGAAGGCGGTCGCGGCCTTCTACGCCACGCCGGCGGGCCGGAACCTCGTCAAGGCGCAGCCGCAGCTGAGCCAGGCCATGCTGACGGGGATGCAGCAGTGGATGGGCACGCTGATGCCGCAGCTCAAGGAGAAGATCGAGAAGGCCGCCGCCACCCATGGCTGGTCGAACGAGATCAAGCGGCGCTAGGTGTAGGGTCCCGGGAATGTAATGTGACGGTTCAAGCCTGGAGCGTTTGGACTCTTTACATCCGGCCTAGCAGATGGACTCGTAGGGCGTGAGGCCCCAGAGGGTCTTGAGGCGGCGGGCGCAATTGTAGGCATTTACGAAGAGCTGGAGATGGGCTCTGAGTTGATCGTGGCTGCCGTAGTGGTAGCGCTCGACCGTCGCGTTCTTGATCGTGCGGTTCATTCGCTCGACTTGGCCGTTGGTCCAGGGATGGTTCACTTTGGTCGGCTGATGCTGGATTTTGTGCTCCGTGCAGACACGATCGAAGATGTGCTCGCTGTCCCAGACGTCTCTCGTGCGGTTGGTGAACTGGATGCCGTTACTGGTCAGGACGATGTCGATGCGGTGAAGTATGGCCACAATCATGTCCCGCAGGAACGGTGCCGCCTCCATCTTGCCGGCATTTTCAACCAGACTAGCAAAGGTGAACTTGCTCATGCGGTCGATGGCGGCAAACAGAAATCTTTCGTCGTACTCAGAAATTCATAGATGTGTACAGCCATTCTTTTCGAAATATATGTCATTTGCTTATATTAGTATTATAATCACGAGTCATTTTTCTATATATACGTATAATTTCGTAGTATAACTCAGAAGATGAAGCATCATTGCTTCCTCGACTAACGTTATATATATTACAGTGGAGATCTTTTTCTGCAAGATTTATCATTTTTTCTTCCAACTCAGTTGCGCGCTTCGTCGGCGGCGGGGTCGTGAGAGTTACAACGTAAGTTTCAACCGAAACAGGCATCTTGACGATGCTAACTTGTTTATCACCGGAGTCCAACGCTATCATATCGACACTTAGCAAAGGGCGCTCTTTTTTGATTGCAGCTAAATGTACCTTGTCAACAACTTCAAACTTATTTTTTTTAGAAAGTTTGTAAATTTGTCTCTTATTTCACTATCGATATTGTAGTCACACTTTAGCATAAATGAAAAATCGGATCTGTAGCCTCGCGCTGCCGCTGCATTACAACAAAGTGCTAAGTTGCAAATTATGCTCAGGGCCAATGCATCTATTATTGACATTTTGCGTGCCTCTTTTTGTGTATAACACAGAATAAGATGTTGTGCCTTCACGCTCGACGGCACAACAATGTAGCTTGCACAGATCCTGTTATATCAATAGTTTTATTGAATCCGCAGTTAAACTAATATAGATGTTGGGTGAGCGAGATGACATTAAGCTCATTGTCGTTAGGCACAGTTTGGTCATGATCAAATTGCGCCTCAACTTGTTTGTATGAAGCAGCTTCTTTCCTCGATATATTTTCAAGTTTGATGTCTTTTTGTGGATTCACATCTATAAATTCAGAATTGGCACTGCTATCCCCATTCAAATTGCTTCTTGTTAATGATTTTATATTTCCTTCACCGCCCCCAATGATAGCTGTACGTTACCAGCCTTGTTTACCCTGCCGTTGCTGAACAAAATATCACTGAAACCAGACACGATACTTCCATCAGACTCTTTTTCGAACGCGTCTTGTATTTGCAAGGATATTGAGGAGATTTTTTGTTCATCCAATGTGTTTAACTCGCCATCGTCTGTCGACCCATCTTGATTTCGATCTTGCCAGACCCTGAAACGCCCCCAGTCTATATCTCCTGGGTCTAGTAACCCATTTTTGTTACTATCGTATAGGACCTTGATTCCCTCGATATCTGTTGGTAGTTTTGGATAAAATCCGGGGTTTCTAGCCATCAATGCTTCGGAAAAATTTATCTCATACTGCTGATCGATAATCCCATCGGGATGAGGATGGCCCTCCGTTCCTAGGTCGATGGCAAGAATTCCATCATCTTTTCCAACCCAAGCGATTTTCAGTGCATGGCCAGTTCCCATGATATCAAAATGGGCAGAAGATTCATTGTACGGAATTATTTCTATCCCATCCCCGTCAAGATCCAGAAACACTGGTCTCGCGAGAGGCCTGCCGTTTCCTGGATCTCGGCCTTCGAGAAAACCATATCTGATGTAATGTTGAGTTATTTCTTCGGCATTATTGCCATAATACGATAAGACATCTCGATTGATGCACATGTATGAATTTGGATCAAACGTGGTCGCCCTCCCCTCGCGGTATCCATAATGTAGATAATGCAACACGCCGCTCGCGGCATCGCCTCCGTACGCTTTAATCAGATCTGCATGAGAGGCTATGTACCTCAATCCATCAAAAGTTATGTGTCTTCCTTCTTGTACGCCATATGTTTCGTAATGGTATTGTCCTGCAGCTGCATTTGCGCCAAATGCTTCTATCAGATCGCCGTATGAAGCGATGTATGCTAAAGGATCAAATAATTTCTGGACAGGAATAGATGTTTTTCCATGTCCAATTTGATTGAGGTATCCAATCCCATCAAATCCCGGCGGATAAATACTCGAAATAGGGGCACTAATCGGTGTCTCCACAGGCTCTGGATAAGCTTGAGTATTCAGAGAATTCCATGTCTTTGGGAGTATAGTTGTGTGATTTTTAAGGATCTTCAACCCAATTTCAGTCGACTGAGCTGGCCATGCATATTGAAGTGCGTTGGACAACTCGACACCAAAATTACCAAGATATTCAAGCCCGTTTCCGATACCAATGTATCTAATGCCTAGCGCGTTTCCATCTTGAAAAACCTGCTGGTAAACCAACCCAGGATACAACTTATGATTATCCAAGGTCACGTTGACAAGCGAGAAATTTGACGGATCAACGTAATGAACGATTTGACCCACTCCAAGTATTCCGGTCCCGATTATTGTCGATACGTCGCCGCTGTTTACACATTGTCCTGATTTATAACTTACAAATGGAGCTGGGTTTTCTCTCATAAGGCGATGTATATTATCTGGGGTGCAATTTGGGTTAGAAACTAGACATACGAATGTTTTAATCTCATGCTTATGGAAACTTGCGGCATTAGGATCAATACCTAGATTCTGGTATCCTGCAATTTTGGTGATGTCTATTTCCTCCTTTCCTGTCGATAGCGTATAATATGTATTGCCTTTTGGATCTTTTCTGAATTCAACCTCTTGAATTGTATTCCCTTTGATAGGGCCGGAATATTTTCCGACAGACACCGGAATCGGAACCGCACTATTTGGAGTGCGGTCATTTTCTCGCCAAATTTCCTTGACTGGCCTAAACATTATCGAAGAAAGATTTGCCCTCAAGCCATCGCCATCTACCGCTGCGTCTGGCGAAATTGCATACGATGGGTTGCCGTAGTAACGATCTTGCCAAGTAATGAAATTATCCCAAGATCTACCTGTAACAGCAATTTCGTCGAGTGTGACCGGATATGGAACTGTTCCACTGCTCATGCTAGCCATCCTTTATTGAAATGCGGCTACAGAATACTCAGTTTTCCAATAGAGCTTTCCACAACCTGAGCAGCAGAGTCATTCGCAAATGCAACCTCCGATGTCAAGATAATCGTCGTCGCGAGAGTGATTTCCAAAATGCCTTTTATTGATCTCAGGCATATCGGCGCCCTTTTAGAAGTTAACGGCTTGTGCGGGCGTAACGATATCGACAAGCCTCGCAGAGGCGAAATAGAACTGCGCTTGAGGAGGATCTCGGGGCAGCTGGCTGCAACGCCACCTGCATAGTCCCCAAAGGGAGCTGCTAGCTCGTCTGAAAAGACGATCCGATATTAGGGAGCTGGAGCCCCCTCAGCGCTTCGGTTCGAACAGGGCCGCGGCCTCCGGCCCCTGCGGAAACGTCAGGGGCATCCGGATCACGCCGCGGTGGTAGGGGAAGCGGGCGCGCTGGAGCGGGTCCGGCCCGGTGAAGATCAGGCGCGGGCGGAACGAGACCGGGCTGACGCAGATGAGGTAGTTGCGCAGGTTGCGCTCGTCGGGCACGAACATCGCCGTGTCGAGGTAGCGCGCCTCGTGGCGCACCCAGGACGGGATGGACGGCAGCCGCCAGCGTCGGGCCAGATGCTCGCCGACCCCGCCGAGGAAGGCATCGGGCTGGGCGCGACCCAGGAATCCGGGATCCTCGGCGATCATCGCACCCTGCGCGGCAGTGTCGCCGTCGAGGGCGTAGAAGGCGTCGAGGAAGTTTTGCAGGTGGTGGTCCCAATCGCCATCCACCCGCGCCCGCTCGACCACCTCGCGCAGGGAAGTCGGTCTCATCGCGGGGCGCCCGGTCGGTTCGGAACCGGGCGCGCCCGCGGCATGTCGCCTACTCCGCGGCCGCCGCGAACACTGTCCCGGCCCGCGGCAGGTCCAGCGTGTCCCAGGTCTCGACCAGGGCCGCGGTCAGCGCGCCGATCCGCTCGTCGTCGTGGAAGGGCGAGGGCGTGATCCGCAGGCGCTCGGTGCCGCGCGGGACCGTGGGGTAGTTGATCGGCTGGATGTAGATGTCGTGGTGCTCCAGCAGGTGGTCGGCCGCCGCCTTGCACAGCTCGGCGTCGCCCACCATCAGCGGCACGATGTGGGTCTCGGTGTGCAGCACCGGCAGGCCGGCGGCCTCCAGCGCCGCCTTGGTGCGGGCGGCCTGGCGCTGATGCGCCTCGCGCTCGGTCTTCGAGCGCTTGAGGTAGCGCACGGAGGCGCGCGCCGCTGCGGCGACGGCCGGCGGCAGGGCGGTGGTGAAGATGAAGCCGGCCGCGTGGCTGCGCACCGCGTCGCACAGCGTCGCCGATCCGGTGATGTAGCCGCCGACGCAGCCGAAACCCTTGGCCAGCGTGCCCTCGATCACGTCGACCCGGTGCATCACGCCGTCGCGCTCGGCAATGCCGGCGCCGCGCTCGCCGTAGAGGCCGACGGCGTGGACCTCGTCCAGATAGGTCATGGCGCCGTAGGCGTCGGCGAGGTCGCAGATCGCCGCGATCGGCGCCACGTCGCCGTCCATCGAGTAGACAGACTCGAAGGCGATCAGCTTGGGCCGGTCGCCGGCCTCGGCGAGCAGCTGCTCAAGATGTTCGAGGTCGTTGTGGCGGAAGACGCGCTTCTCGCAGCCGGAATGGCGCACGCCCTCGATCATCGAGTTGTGGTTGAAGGCGTCCGACAGGATCAGGCAGTTCGGGATCAGCTTGGCGATCGTCGAGATGCCGGCCTGGTTCGAGACGTAGCCCGAGGTGAAGACGAGGCCCGCCTCCTTGCCGTGCAGGTCGGCGAGCTCGCGCTCCAGATCGACCAGCGGCGAGTTGTTGCCGGCGATGTTGCGGGTGCCGCCCGCGCCGACGCCGCAGCGGGCGGCGGTCTGGGTCAGGGCGCCGACCACCTCCGGGTGCTGGCCCATGCCGAGATAGTCGTTGGAGCACCACACGGTGATCTCGCGGCTGCCGCCCTCCGGGCGCCGCCACGACGCCTGCGGGAAGCGGCCCGAGATGCGCTCGATATCGGCGAAGACGCGGTAGCGGCGCTCGCTGTGCAGCCGGTCGAGGGCCGCCCGGAAATGTCCGTCGTAATCCGTGCGCGGCCCGGTCGGCCGGGCCGGCGGACGCTCGAACCTGGCCCGGCCATTGCTTGCGCCATGGCTTACGCCGGCATCGTCCACGCCGCCATCACCGCCCACGATCGATTCATCGGACACGGTGCTGTCGGCAGCGTTCACGGGCATCAGGTTCACGGGCATCCGTCCTCGACGCTTTCGGCTGGCCGGGCGTTCTTCTTGGGACGCCTCGGGTAAAGAATTCAGGCTCGCGCGCCGCCCCGAAGAGCGTCGCCGAACCGTTCGCAGCCGGGCGGTGATCTCCCAAGGTTCAGCCCCCGGGGAGCGGCGCGACCTTCCGCGCGTCATCGTCCAACCGGCGGCGCCCGCTTGCTTCCGGGACGAGTCCCTCGCCGGCGCCGCTGTGACCGCAAGATAGGAGGTATTTTCGAACTGGTTCAAGGTGAGTTCGAGACATTCCTGCTTTGCGCCGGCTTTGCACCGGCTTGAACAGCCTCAGGGATCTTGTCCGTATTCGGGTCCGAGCCTGGGACGTCTCTCCTGCGCAGCACCGCCGAGGACGTCGTCCGGCATCGGTTCGGGCCCGAGCGGGCGGGTCTCGTTCATCCCGTTTCTCCTCGAAACGCTGTGCCGGTGACGATGGGTCGCGGCACGATTCGCGGGGCGGGCCGGCCGTCCGGCGCGGTCGTCGGTCGGAGACGGGAGCGCTGGCGAAGGGCGCGAAACCGCGATACGGCCGTCCCGTGACGGCCGCGTCCGCCTCGGCGGGTCCGGCGGGAAGGATCGTGTCGGAACGCGGGCGATGGCGACCAAGGACGACGAGCGGGCGGCACGGCTGAAGGCGGCCCTGCGCGACAACCTCCGCCGCCGCAAGGCGCAGGCGCGGGGCCGGGCCGACGACGCGCCCGATGCCCCATCCGAGCCCGAGCCGGAGGCTCAGCCGCCCCGGAAAAGCTAGGCTCGGCGCCCGCCGACCCTCTCGCCCCGCCTCCCCGGGAGCGATGCGCGGGGCGCGGGGTGGAACCGAACGGCCACGCTTCTTCTTTTTGCCGGATACCGCCTATACCTCCACCTGAACGAGGGGCGCCCCCGCGCCCGGCACGCAAGGCGACCTCCGCGACCGGTACGGAGGCGCTTCGAGGACCCCGATGGACCGCATCCACATCACCGGCGGCACGCCGCTCAACGGCACGATCCCGATCTCGGGCGCCAAGAACGCGGCTTTGCCGCTGATGATCGCGAGCCTTCTGACCGGGGAGACGCTGGAGCTCATCAACGTGCCGCGGCTCGCCGACATCGCGGCGCTGACGCGCATCCTCGGCAATCACGGCGTCGATCACATGGTCGTCGGCAAGCGGCCGGGCCAGACCGCGGAGACCGGCCAGACCATCCGGCTGACCGCCTCGAACGTCATCGACACCACCGCGCCCTACGAACTCGTCTCGACCATGCGGGCGAGCTTCTGGGTCATCGCGCCCCTGCTGGCCCGCTTCGGCGAGGCCAAGGTGTCGCTGCCCGGCGGCTGCGCCATCGGCACGCGGCCGGTCAACCTGCTGATCATGGCCATGGAGAAGCTCGGCGCCGAGATCGAGATCGACGGCGGCTACGTCGTCGCGAAGACCAAGAACGGCCTGCGCGGCGCCGAGATCACCTTCCCCAGCGTCACGGTCGGCGGCACCCACGTCGCCCTGATGGCGGCGGCGCTCGCCTACGGCACCAGCGTGATCGACAACGCCGCCCGCGAGCCGGAGGTGGTCGATCTCGCCGAGTGCCTGATCAAGATGGGCGCCCGGATCGAGGGCGCCGGCACCTCCCGCATCGTCGTCGAGGGCGTCGCGCGCCTCGGCGGCGCCCGGCACGAGGTGCTGCCCGACCGGATCGAGACCGGCACCTACGCCATGGCGGTGGCGATGACCGGGGGCGACGTCTCCCTCGTCAACACCCGGGCCGATCTGCTCTCGTCGGCGCTCGATACGCTGGCCTCGACCGGCGCCGAGGTCACGGCCCTGCCCGACGGCATCCGCGTGCGCCGCAACGGCGGCGGGATCAGCCCGGCGGACGTGACCACCGACCCGTTCCCCGGCTTCCCGACCGACCTCCAGGCGCAGTTCATGGCGCTGATGACGCTGGCCAAGGGCCAGTCGCGCATCCGCGAGACGATCTTCGAGAACCGCTTCATGCACGTGCAGGAGCTGGCGCGCCTGGGCGCCAGGATCCGCCTCGACGGCGACCTCGCCGTGGTCGAGGGGGTGGAGCGGCTGAAGGGCGCGCCGGTGATGGCCACCGACCTGCGCGCCTCGGTCTCGCTGGTGATCGGCGCGCTCGCCGCGGAGGGCGAGACGCAGATCAACCGCGTCTACCACCTCGACCGCGGCTTCGAGGCGCTGGAGGCCAAGCTCGGTCGCTGCGGCGCGCAGATCGAGCGCGTGCGCGCCTGAGGCGCCGCCAATCCAAAAGAAAGCGGCCTGCACCGGATCGTGCAGGCCGCGCGCCTCTCACAGCCGTGCGTGGGCTCAGCGCCCGACGGCGCCGCGCTTCACGCCGAAGCCGGGAATGTCGCAGGCGCAGGGCGAGTTCACCGGCGCGAAGCCCGTCGGGCAGTTGCCGCGGGCGGTCACGCAGATGCTGCCGCCGCCGCGGCCGTAGCGCGGGGGCGGGGGACCGCGGAAGCGCGGACCGTCATCCTCTTCGTAGCGGCGGCGCCGGCCGTAATCGTCGTCGTCGCGGTAGCGGCGGCCGTAGCCGTCGTCGTAGCGGCGCGGGCTGTCGTAGCCGTCGCGGTAATACTGGGCGCTTGCCGGGCTCGCCACGAACCCGAGGGCCAGGGCGACCCCCACGGTGCGCCCGATGGCCAGAACTCCACTCTTCATCGTCCTCGTCCCCTCCCGCTGGCTCACGATGGTCATGCTTGGCCTTAGCCCCGCGCTCATGAACGCACGATGAGCCCGAAAGAGCCGCGGCCTCGCGCAGTCGTGCCCGGCCAGGGTGAATCGGGGCGCGTCGCGCGATCGACGCGCGCAAGTGCCTTCCCCTCGGCCCGGCTGCCGGTTGCCGCAGGCGGGTCGCCTCGCTACCTACGCCTCGAAATCCGCTCTCCGCGCGTTCGGTCGGGGAGCCTGGAGCGTAAGCATGGAGCTTCTCAAGCTCGCCGCCCTCGACGCCGAGGATCTCGCCGTCATCTCTGCCCACCTGCAGGACGCGATCCTGCGGGCGGAGGATCTCGCGTGGCTGCCGGGGGAGCACCGCTTCGCCCTCGCGGCGCGCCGCTTCGACTGGTCCGTGCCCCCGGGCGAGCCGCCCCGGCGCCGGCTCGCGGGCCTGCATTTCGAGCGGGTGCTGTCGGTTAAGGCCAGGGGCATCACGCCGGGGGCCAGCTCGGGCGAACCCTTGAGCCTCCTGGCGATCACCTTCGAGGAGACCGAGGCCCCGTCCGGCATCGCCACCCTGGTCTTCTCCGGCGGCGCCGCGATCCGCCTCGAACTCGAATGCATCGAGGTCCGCCTGAAGGATCTCGGTCCCGTCTGGCAGGCCGACGGCCGCCCCGACCACGAGGCGGCGCGCAGCCTCGTCGAGAGCCGCCCGTGACCCCCCTCCCCCGAACCGCCGATAACGCCCGATGATCCGCCTCGACAGCCGCTCCCCGGAATTCGGGGAGGCCTTCAAGCGCCTGCTCGGCCTCAAGCGCGAGATCGCGGAGGACGTGGACGAGACCGTCCGCGGCATCATCGCGGGCGTCGTCTCCGGCGGCGACGCGGCTCTGGTGGACTACACCCGCCGCTTCGACCGGCTCGGCCAGGATTTCGCGCCGGCCGCCCTGCGCATCACCGCCGAGGAGGTGGAGGCGGCGGTCGCCGCCTGCCCGCCCGAGGCCCGCGCCGCCCTGGCGCTCGCCGCCGAGCGGATCGAGGCGTTTCACCGCCGCCAGATCCCCGAGGACCACCTCTCCACCGACGACCTCGGCGTCACCGCCGGCTGGCGCTGGACCGCGCTCGAATCGGTCGGGCTCTACGTGCCCGGCGGCACCGCGAGCTATCCCTCCTCGGTGCTGATGAACGCGGTGCCGGCCCGCGTCGCGGGCGTGCCGCGCATCGTCATGGTGGTGCCGACTCCGGAGGGGCAGCTCAACCCGCTGGTGCTCGCCGCCGCACACCTCTCCGGCGTCACCGAGATCTACCGGGTCGGCGGAGCGCAGGCGGTGGCCGCGCTGGCCTACGGCACGGAGAGCATCTCGCCGGTGGCCAAGATCGTCGGCCCCGGCAATGCCTGGGTGGCGGCGGCCAAGCGCCGGGTGTTCGGCCAGGTCGGCATCGACATGATCGCCGGCCCCTCCGAGGTGCTGATCCTGGCCGACGGCCACGCCAACCCCGACTGGATCGCCGCCGACCTCCTGGCCCAGGCCGAGCACGACGAGGCGGCCCAATCCGTCCTCATCACCGATTCGGATGAACTCGCCGAGGCGACGGAGGCGGCGGTGGAACGCGCCCTCACGACCCTGCCGCGCGAAAAGATCGCCCGCGCCAGCTGGCGCGATTACGGCGCGATCATCCGCGTCCGGGATTTCGACGAGGCGGTGCCGCTCGTTGACGCCATCGCGCCCGAGCACCTCGAAATCGAGACCGAGGATGCCGAGGCGCTTTCGCGAAAGATCCGGAACGCGGGGGCGATCTTCCTCGGCTCGCACACGCCCGAGGCGATCGGCGACTATGTCGGCGGCCCGAACCACGTCCTGCCGACCGCCCGCTCGGCGCGGTTCTCCTCGGGGCTCGGCGTGCTCGACTTCATGAAGCGCACCTCGATCCTGCGCTGCGATCCGGCCGCCCTGCGGGCGCTGGGCCCCGCCGCGATCGCGCTCGGCGAATCGGAGGGGCTCGACGGGCACGCGCGCTCCGTGGCGATCCGGCTCAACCTCTGACGCCGGCCCCGTTCGGGGACGGATGATCACTTTTCGAGCCGCCGCCTCGGGAATGCTTGCCTGCGGGGCGGGCTTGCGGCTCATGTGACGGCAAGAGGGCGCCCGGATTCGGGCGCCGACGCGAGAAGGCGGCGGCGATGAAGGCCGAACCGAAGCAGGGGGCAGACGGGGCGCCGGAGAAGCCGAGGAACCGGCTCGCGGCGGTGCGCTTCGACGAGGCCTCGATCGGCCGGGGCAACCCCGACCAGGAGCACGAGCGCGCCATCGCGATCTACGACATCCTGGAGGAGAACGTCTTCAGCCTGCCCGACCGCGACGACGGGCCCTACGGCCTGGTCCTCGGTCTCGTCGAGAACAAGCTGTCCTTCGCCATCTCGACGGAAGCCGGCGAGCCGGTGATGACCCACCTGCTCTCGCTCACCCCCTTCCGCCGGGTGATCCGCGACTACGAGATGATCTGCGAGAGCTACTACAGCGCGATCCGCACCGCCTCGCCGACGCAGATCGAGGCGATCGACATGGGCCGGCGCGGCCTGCACAACGAGGCGTCCGAACTCCTGCGGCAGCGCCTCGAAGGCAAGGTCGATCTCGACCACGACACGGCGCGGCGCCTGTTCACCCTGATCTTCGCCCTCCACTGGAAGGGCTGAGACCGCGCCGACCGCGCAGCATCCTGCCCGTCGGGTGATCGGATCGGCAAAACGATGCGCTTTCGGGAAATCCAGGGCGGTCTTATATCAGCGTGTGCACGAGCACCTCACGAAACGCCCGATCCGTGATGCATCGGCGCAAGGCGGCGGGGGCGTTTCGCGAGAGGTCACGGTGTCTGCATCGACTTTTCCGACCGGCCGGCGCCTTCCTCTCGGGACGATGCTCCGGCTCCTCGTCGCGCATCGTCCCTTCCGACAAGCCGGACGGCCACCTTTCGGGACGATGCTCCGGCCCTTTGCCTCGCATCGTCTTTTTCCGAAAGCCGGATGGCCACCTTTCGGGACGATGCTCTCGGGCAGGGCATGACGGACGACGCGATCCCGGGGACCGGGCCGAAGAAGGGGCGGGTCCAGTCCGTCCTGTTCATGTGCAATTTCAACGCGGTGCGCTCGCTGGCGGCGGAGGCGATCGCGCGCCACTATTTCGGCAAGTCCACCTACGTCCAGTCGGCCGGCGTGCGCTCGGGCGAGCCGAGCGACCCCTTCATGATC